>JAZGGI010000003.1 GCA_036480375.1 Candidatus Zixiibacteriota bacterium | reverse complement strand
TAAAAAGTCAATTGGCGTCAAGGATGCGAGAGTTTTTTCCGTGGTTGTCAAAAGTCTATTGGAATGAAAACATTGTTTGGTCACCGGGCTATTTCGTAAGCAGTGTAGGTTTGGACGAGAAGACAATTCGGAACTATGTAGAACTACAAGGACAACAGGATTCAGGACAACTCCGTCAGGAGTTGTAACAACCGCGAAGCGTTTGGTGTAAGCCAAATAGAACCCCGGCTTTAGGGCTTGTTGAAAAACCACCGCCAAGAGTTGCGGTGGGTCTTGGTTTTGTGAAAACAAAATTGTGATCTGCTGTGTATCAAGAACTTACGATTCGAAATGTTTCCCCATTCTTTAGGCTGAAGATCATTTCAAGACTTTTTCAACATGCCCTTTAGCCGGGGGAATCTATGCATCACATTAATTTATCTAATTTGACCAGGCCGGATTGGAATGCTTCCCAGCGCCGGAAAGCGGTGTCAGATTTTCGCCATTGATATCAATAATATAGATAGTACCATCGGCGGTGGCAAAAGTTATCCATTTTGAATTTGGAGCCCATCCAACCGGATGCGGCATTAACTGTTGTGAAATGGTAGGTGAAAAGACGAGTCTGTTTTCGTTAAGATCGGATTTAAATATATAAATCCCGGGATTGCGCATGTCATTGCTTAAATAGGCCAGCCATTGACCGTCCGGCGACCACTGCGCAGCAAGAGCGTTTTTTAATCCGGGGCTGGGTTTACGGATTTCGTTTTCCGAGAGCATAATATCTTTTGTGTCAATTATCCTGATACCGAAATTTTGAAAATTGTATTTATCCGGATTGAGGCTGTAATTGACAAGGAAGGCTACTTTTTTGCCGTCCCGGGTAAAGGTCGGCTGCATAAAATTGGTGGATAAAGATTGCCAGTCTTTTCGTAAGTAATCGGCGTGGCCGTCGTTGATACTCACTTCGGTCAGTTGTATTGAGGGAACGATATAATCGACGAAACCGGCGTTAATATCATTAACGTAATAAATCATGGTGTCATTGTCAGACCATTGCGGATTAGAACCTCCCAGGCCGAAAGTGGCTCTCGTCCACCAGCCGATATTGGTGGCGGCGGAATCAATATGGGCCAGGAATATATCGTACAGAACGTGAGTGCCGCCTTCGTCTGATGGCAATTTGTTGGCATCCTGACCCTTGCGGGCAAAAGCGATGATTTTGTTATCGGGCGAAAACGACAGGCGTCCGGCGGCGTTGGTTACTTCACAGATAATACGGCGATTTTTACCGTCGCTATCCATGATCCAGATTCCGCCATCTTTGATAAATGCTATTTTCCCTAGGGGACGGGGGCCGGCATCTATTTTCCCGGTGTTGAGTGAGGGAGATTGGGGCGCGGATTTATCGCTATCCGCGGAGATATAAGCGCCGGTTCCGAGCATAAGCACAAGAGCAATAACAAAAGCAAAATAAATTCGTGTCATCTAAATGTCCTTGCCAAAATTCAAAGAAGCTCCAATATATGGACCCGGTCGGGAGGAAACAAGTCCTACCAGCAGAAATATCTTTTCAGTCCAAATTGAGCTCTGGGCCCGGAAAGATTGAGATCTACTCGGTCGCCGCTGAGGTTATAGGTGGCCACGGTTTCTTCGTTATTGCCATTATACCATTTCATTTTGGCAAAGTTCAAATATAGATATTTTAAAGAGCCCTCAAGTATTAGGCCGCCCATTTTAATGGGGTATTCGGCCGATACATGAGCCGAAAATCCGGGGGCCATGCCTGTCAGGTTACCTTCGATTGTCGTTGCCGTTTGTGTGTTAAGGTTAAATCCTGAATAGCCGTCCCACAAATCCCATTTTGCGAAGTATATACCGCTGCCTCCGCCGACTTTTATCGCGGCTTTTTCAAGAATCCCAAACTTGTCCGGTCTGTTAAAAAGATAATAATCGAATGATCCTGACAAACCATATACCTGAATTTGCGAGCTAAGATCAAAGTCTGTCCGAACGTCGGTATCTTCCAGATTCAGGCTTGTCAGATCGTAATTGCCAACTTCCTTGCTTCCCATTTTTAGCCAATAAGTCAGGCCAACCTGGGCCGAGGATTTGGGAGAGGTTAAGATTCCGAATCCGAGATAGAATTCCTTGGACCTATAGATTCCGTCGATACTGACCGGGCCCCCGGTAGCGGTTGCCATCAACGGGGAAACGCGCCCAGTAAAATAATTGTAATCATTATCGCTGTTAAGGCGGCCGTAAGAGCCCTGGATAATTAAATAGCCGACCTTTTTAATTTGGTTTTTTTCTGCCTTTTTAAGAAATTTATTGACCAGTTCCTCTTCAGTTTGCGCAAATGAAGGGATAGCAAGGAGCAGTGAAACGGCAAGAATTGCCAAAAAGAGTAAACGAGAGCGCATTTTATCCTCCAATTAAAAAAAATGACAGTTTTGACTTATTATCGGAAGTAAATGGCGTAATCTTAAGCGAGAAAGTTAGTTTTAAGAGAAATAGCCTGAGATAAAAAACGCCGGCGTCAACCGGCGTTTATGTATTGTGCAATAAAAATCGAGGCTATTCTTTGGGCTCGTCACCAAAACTGAGTTTGGCGAGTTGTTCATAGACGTGGAAGCGGAGAGAGGCGTCTTTCTGGGCCAACACTGCCAATCGCTCCGCTCTCTCAGGGTCGATACCCTTAAGGGCTCTCCAGCGGTTTTCGCCCATCGCGTATTCCGAAAAGGGAATAGAAGGAGTTTTGGAATCCATGGTTAATGGATTCTTACCTTCTTCGATATTTGCCGGATTAAATCTCATCAGAGGCCAGTGGCCGCATTTAACCGCCTTGTTCTGTTCTTCAAATCCATGAGCCATATCAATACCGTGAGCGATACAATGGCTGTAAGCGATTATAATCGATGGGCCGTCATAAGCTTCCGCCTCCAGGAAGGCTTTTACCGTTTGATTCTGGCTGGCACCCATCGCTACGCGGGCGACATAGACATTACCGTAAGCCATGATCATCATACCCAGGTCTTTCTTGGGCAGTGGTTTGCCAGCCGCGGCAAATTGCGCCGTAGCGCCTCGCGGAGTGGCCTTCGACATCTGACCGCCGGTGTTGGAATAGACCTCAGTGTCAAGAACGAGCAAATTGACGTTTTTGCCCGAAGCCAGAACATGGTCAAGACCGCCGTAGCCAATGTCGTAAGCCCAGCCGTCTCCGCCGATGCCCCAAACGGATTTATTGACCAAATAATCGGCAATTTCTAAAAGCCGTATAGCGTCGTCGCTATCGATTGCTTTGATTTTTTCTTTCAGTTTCCTGACGCGGTCGCGTTGTTTCTCGATTGCTATCGGATCGGATTGATCGGCGTTTTTAATTTCATCATAATCGTCGGGACTGATTTTTTGAACTAATTCCAGCGCGTATTCCTGGAGTTTATCGACCGTCAGTCTCATACCATAGGCAAACTCGGCACAATCCTCAAATAAAGAATTGGACCAGGATGGTCCGCGACCATCAGCTCGTTTGGCAAATGGGGTAGTGGGGAGGTTGCCGCCGTAAATCGAGGAGCAACCGGTTGCGTTTCCGATAAGAGCCCGGTCACCGAATAACTGCGTCACCAGTTTGACATAAGGAGTTTCACCACATCCGGAACAGGCGCCTGAGAATTCAAAGAGCGGCCTGATGAATTGACTACCCTTGACCGAGTTGATTTTATACAGGGACGGGTCGGTTTCGGGAATTGTCAGGAAGAAATCAAAATTCTCGGTTTCCTGTTTGCGCAGCGGAGCCTGCAAAGACATGTTAATCGCTTTGCGACCGGTCTTCTGCTTGTTTTCATCTTTCTCGAATGCCGGACAAACATTGACGCAAACCGTACATCCGGTGCAATCTTCGGGGGCAACCTGGAGGGTGTATTTCATGCCCTTGAAAGTCGGACCTTTAGCGTCGTCGGTTTTAAAAGCATCCGGGGCCTTGTCCAATATCGCCGGATCGAATGCCTTTTGCAGAATTGCCGCATGGGGGCAGACCATTACGCATTGACCGCATTGAATGCAAAGCTCTTCGTCCCAAACCGGAATATCAACCGCGATATTACGTTTCTCATATTGCGTCGTCGCAGTCATGTACGTTCCGTCTTCGGGGAATGCGGAAACCGGCAGGTCGTCGCCGCGACCGGCTATGATTTTTGCCGTGACATTTTTAACAAAATCGGGAGCGTTGGCGGGTACTATCGGCGGCATAACAATATCGCTCGTGACTTCATTGGGATAATTCACCTTGAAGATGGCGTCTATGGCGCCGTCAACGGCGGCGTAGTTCATGTTAACGACTTTTTCACCTTTGCGGCCATATGTCTTTTGGATCGCCTTCTTGATTTCCTTGACGCTTTGATCTTTGGGGAGAATTTCGGAGATGATAAAGAAGGCCGTCTGCATAATCATGTTGATTCGGGATCCGAGCCCGAGTTTTTTACCCAGAGCCAATGCGTCGATGACATAGAAATTAAGTTTCTTCTCGACTATTTGCTTTTGGACTTCCCGGGGAATTTTATCCCAGACTTCATCGGCTGAATAAGCGCTGTTGAGGAGGAAGGTTCCTCCGTCAATAACACCGGAAAGCATATCATATTTTTCGAGGAATGAAAAATTATGACAGGCGGCGAGATTTGCCCGCGATATGAGATAGGGGCTAAGAATCGGATTTTTGCTAAAGCGGACATGAGATACGGTAACGGCTCCGGCCTTTTTAGAATCATAAACAAAATAACCCTGAGCGTAGTTATCAGTGTTTTCGCCAATGATCTTAATAGTATTTTTATTGGCTCCGACAGTACCATCAGCTCCGAGCCCGTAGAATAATGCCCGATAGACGTCGTCGGCTTCGGTGCTGAAATTCCTGTCATAATCGAGGCTGGTATTAGTAACATCATCAACGATTGAGACGGTGAAGTGATTTTTCGGATCGCTGGCGCTCAGATTATCGAAAGTTCCCTTAGCGTCGGCGGGAGTGAAGTCTTTTGAACCCAGACCAAATCGTCCGCCGACAACGATTGGTGATGAATCAAGAGGTAAGGCGTTTTTTTGTTCAGTCTCTCTCAAAGCGCCCTGCACATCGATGTAAAGAGGTTCACCTATCGAGCCAGGTTCTTTGGTCCGGTCTAAGACAGCGATAGTCCTGACGGTTTTCGGCAGGGCATTGATGAACGCCTGAGAAGCAAAGGGGCGATAGAGACGGACTTTAATGAGACCGACTTTTTCACCCTGGTTATTCAGATAATTAACGGTTTCATGAACGCATTCGGCGCCGGAGCCCATGATGACAATTACCCGTTCGGCTTCAGGGTGACCGACATAATCGAATAGATTATACTGGCGGCCGGTTAGCTGCGCGAATTGATTCATTTTACTTTGGATGATTTCAGGCGCGGCCAGGTAATATTTATTGACCGTTTCACGCGACTGGAAGAACACATCGGGATTCTGTGAGGTGCCCTTGATAGTCGGCTTATCCGGATTTAAGGCACGATGGCGGTGCGCGAATACCATTTCATCGGTAATCATTTGTTTCATTACTTCCTGATTGACTTCGCATACCTTCTGGACTTCGTGCGAAGTACGGAAGCCGTCGAAAGCATGAACAAACGGTATGCGGCTGTCCAACGACGCGGCCTGTGAGATAAGAGCCATGTCCATAGCTTCCTGTACCGAGCCGGACAGGATGAGGCCAAATCCGGTGGAACGGACAGCCATAATATCGGAATGGTCGCCAAAAATCGATAAGGCGTGAGTCGCGACAGCGCGAGCCGAAACATGGAACATGGCCGGCGTTAATTCCCCGGCAATCTTGAACATGTTGGGTATCATTAAAAGCAGGCCCTGCGAAGCTGTAAAAGTAGTCGCTAATGATCCACTGGTCACGGCTCCATGAACCGCGCCGGCGGCCCCGGCTTCCGATTGCATTTCGGTTACTATCGGAATCGTGTCCCAGATGTTCGTTTTGCCGGCTGCCGAATAGGCATCGGCAACTTCACCCATGACCGATGACGGCGTAATCGGATAAATTGCGATTACCTCATTGATGGCATGAGCGACATCGGCCACGGCGGTATTACCGTCAATCGTGATCATATTGGCAGGAATGGCTCCGACCGGTTTCTTAGTGTCGGTTTTATCTTTTGAAGCGGTTTCGCTTTGCATAATCTCTCCTCTGTTACTCTAAACTTCCCTTCCAGACTATTATATCCTCGTCCGAGGAAGAATTGTAAAAATTTCTCCCACATTCAGACGGACAATATATGAAAAAATCCCCAAAAAGATATAGTGAAAATCCGAATCTTATCTCCTAATTAGGTATCGACGTAAATTTCCCTTTCCTTATATTTTCGCCAGCGTGATTCGTTTCTGAGCCTGATATTTTCCTTTTTTATCGGCGTAAGAAACCTGGCATATTTCATCGGCTTCGAAAAACAAAAGCTGGCCAATCCCTTCATTGGCATAAATCTTAACGGGCAGAGGGGCAGTATTGCAGATTGCCAGGGTTGCGAATCCTTCCCACTCAGGTTCAAAAGGCGTAACATTTATAACTACTCCGCAACGGGCGTAGGTCGATTTTCCCTGGCAGACGGTCAAGATATTCCGGGGAATTTTGAAGTATTCTACTGTTCGCCCCAGAGCAAAAGTATGGGGGGGCAGAAGCAATGTTTTGCTTTTAATCGTGGTAAACGATGAGGCGTCAAACTTCTTGGGATCAATAATTTCGGCGCCGATAGGGTTAAATACTTTAAACTCATTGGCAACCCTGAAATCATACCCGTACGAAGCCAACCCGTAGGATATTCCTTTTCGTATTTGCCGGGGTGAAAATGGCCGTATCATATCATGTTGTCTGGCCATTTTTTTGATCCAGGCATCACATTTTATCGCCATTCGATGCGCTCCGAAATAAAATTATTATACCTCGCATACTTTTAGCAGGGTATGGTAAAAATTACTTCGGCGTTTGTCAAACTTTTTGAGACTCTTCTGCCTGTTTTTGTAATGCTAATAGATCAGACACGGTGTGATTGTCAAAGACATCAACCAACGCGGACTGAGCTTTTTCAAGCAACACTTTCAGCGGGCAATCAACGCGATCACAAATATCAGCGTTATATAAGCATTTCGCTATATAATAAGGGCCATGGACACTTTCGACAATTTGCCTGATAGATATTTCATCGGGTGACCCGGCCAAAGAGAATCCACCTTTGACTCCTCGATGCGAAATGACAACTCCCGATTTGGATAATGACTGAAAAATTTTTGCCAGAAATTTCTCGGGTACGGCTTGAGCTTCAGAAATCTCAGAAAGAGGGACGACTTTGCCCGATGGCAAATTGGCCAAATGGAGCACACCAAATATTCCATATGACTCAGCCTTAGTAAATTGCATTAATCCTCTCCCAGTTAAGGCATCCCGTCAATATATATTTATCCCACGCTTTATTATACAATTCCTGGATAGGATTGTCAATAAAATTTGTGCATTTTTTCACAAAATCGACAAATATATTTTAGGATTAAATTTGTCGTTTAATATATGTAACGACTTCTAACTTATTGAATATCAATGAGGATTATTGTGGAATATATAATCCACATAATCAGAATAACGATTTCATGTTTGCCATAAACTTGACTTTGAGTTTGGTATTGAGATATATTGGCGTATGAGTGTCAGGAAAAGGAAAGATGGGGGATATTTCGGCGGATCGAAAGTTGATTCGAATATATCGCGAGAAGCTTATGGCTCCGACGCGTCAATTTATAGACTGTTACCTCAGGAAGTATATTGTCCTTCTACTTCAACTGAACTGTTAGAGATAGTCTGGAAAACACTAAAAAATAATACTCCAATTACTCCGCGAGGAGGGGGAACGGGATTATCCGGCGGGGCCCTGGGAAATGGCGTGATTATTGATTGTTCGAGATTGACCAAAATAAAGGCGGTTGAAAGAGATGCCAAAACAGTTACCTGCCAAACCGGAGTTATCTATCGTGATTTGAATCTAAGTCTGAAAAAAGATAATCTGTTTTTTCCTCCCGATCCCTCATCCGGTGATAGCTGCCAGATAGGCGGCATGCTGGCCAACAATTCATCCGGCCCCAGCTCAGTGAAATACGGATTGACATCTCATTACGTTGAAGAGCTGAGAATAATTAACTCTCAGGGAGAAGAGGTTGAATTAAAAAAGTTAGCTCTTGACAGCGCTGAGCTCAATGAATTTGTAAAGCGCTTTCCTGAATATGAACAAGTCTTAAAAATATTGTCCGAAAATAAAAATCTGATTCAAGACCGTTGGCCAAAAGTCAAAAAGAATTCGGCCGGATATAATTTAAAACAGATTGTTGATGATTTTGAAAACGGGATTTTTAATTTACCGGCCTTATATATCGGTTCTGAAGGCACCCTGGGTTTATTTGTTTCGGTAAAACTCTGTTTGCGGAATCTGCCGGATGAAAATCTGTCGTATCGATTATTTTTCGGGTCGCTTGAAGACGCAGGGCAGGCGATAGCGCCGCTTCTTTCAACTAAACCATCGGCGCTGGAAATCGTCGATGGCTCGACTCTTGATTTGATAGGTCGGGATGAATTTATGATTCCCGTTGAAGCCGAGGCGATGCTTCTTCTTGAATATAACGCCGATATTGAAGCGTCTAAATCAAAACTTGAAAGTATTATCCCTCAATTGAAACTTTTACACCCACCCGAAGAGGCAGATGATCCTGAAAAAAAATCAAAGCTATGGGCGGCTCGGCGGGCAATCGTTCCGATTTTATATCGTCACGATGCCATAAAACGACCGCTTCCATTTATTGAAGACGCGTCTTTACCGATTGAATGTCTCACCGAATTTATTGCATGGGTCAAGGGCCGTTTGGCAAAGCATGGGCTGGTTTTTGGGCTTTTTGGTCATATAGGTGATGGTAATTTACATATCAGACCATTATTAAACTTGGCTGGTAATAATGATCGCCTGATTTTGAGGGAATTGTATGACGAGGTTTATGCGAAGATAGTATCGTTGGGTGGTTCGAGTACCGCCGAGCACGCCGACGGGCGTCTCCGGGCTCCGGTCGTCAAAGATGTTTATGGCGAAGAGATTTATGAGATATTTCAAAAAGTAAAATCTATCCTCGATCCGGATAACCTGATGAATCCGGGAGTGATTTTATCACAAGTTGAATTTACCGAAAACATAGATCTTAAAAAGCTTGAGCTGGCCTGCGCCGCCTGCGGGAAATGCAATGGTTATTGTCCGGCGTTCGAAGCTTTTCGTCGGGAAGATATGTCTCCGCGGGGATGGCTGCGCATGCTTCATTTTAGTGAAAACGATCATCAGGTTTTGTCGGAGTCATTAAAATTCTGTTTGAACTGCAAAAATTGTACGACGGTATGTCCGGCCGGTATCGATATCGCCGAAGAGATTTTGAAATATAAAGACAATCATCCGAGTTCCAAAGCCGGCCGGATAATATCGGTCTTCGATAATAAGTCAGCGTTTGAAAAGATTATGAATATTTCTTCATTGGCAAATCCATTTATAAGTTCCGTTGTAGGTAAAAACTTAATGTCGATTGTTGGACGGGTGCCCTTTGGGTTTGACGATGAAGTTGAACTGCCATTGCCGGCCCGCAGGAATTTCCGCCAGAGATATAGCCGCTTAATCGATTCCAAATCAAAGGTGGCAATATTTCATGGATGTGCGGATAATTATTTAGAATCGCGAACCGGTGATGCGTTGGTTAATGTTCTGGAGCATCTGGATATACATCCGGTGATTCCCGAACAGGATTGCTGCGGATTGCCAATGGAAGTCTATGGTCATCGCGATAATATGATTTCCAGGGCAAAGAAGAATCTGGATGCATTAGAGGGGTATGATTCGATTGTATTCACCTGCGCTTCATGTCTGCATCGGATTCAGGATTATAAAGCATTATTTGAGGAAAACTCTGAATATTGGCATAAAGCCAAATCGGTTGAAAGTAGATTATATGATATTTGCGGATATTTATTGTACAATCGGGATATGTTGCCGAGATTGAAAACACAAAGACCGATTCGATTAACATATCATCATCCGTGTCATTTGCGGGCGGCGAAAAGAGAAAATGAGCCCCTGAAACTTCTCGGTATGATTGAAGGAATTGAGATTATTCATCCTGATTTGGCAGACAGGTGCTGCGGGCAGGCGGGATCATTCGGATATATTCATTACCAGGAAGGAAAAGCTATCTTCAGACGCAAGCGGGAAGAATATATCGAGATCGGCGCGGATTATATTGTTAGCAGTTGTCCTTCATGCATCTCCAAAATCAAAAAAGAAATGGGACCCGGATTTCATGTTTGTCATCCAATTGAAATCATTTCAGTTGTAATTTCCGGGAAATTATAATATGAGCAAAAACGATTCTTCCATAAAAGAAGAGGGGCTTATAATAGTCTACACCGGAAACGGTAAGGGAAAGACAACAGCGGCTCTGGGATTATGCGTTCGCGCGGCTGGGCATGGGAACAAAATCGGCATAATTCAGTTTATCAAAAGTGATTGGGAGTATGGTGAATTGAAAGGATTGAAGCAATTATCGCCGGAAATTGATGTTCAGACTATGGGAGCCGGATGTATCGGAATAATGGGCGATAACAAGCCCCTGGAAGAGCATAAGAAATCGGCGGGAAAAGCATTAAATGCTGCAATCCGGGCGATTGAGTCGAATAAATATGATATTTTGATATTCGATGAGATTAACGTGGCTATTAGTCTGGGTTTAATTAAAATGGATCAGGTTTTGGAACTTTTGAAGAATAAACAGGCTCATTTGAATATCGTATTTACCGGTCGAAACGCGCCTGATGAATTGATTGAGGCGGCTGATCTGGTGACCGAAATGAAAGAGATAAAGCACCCTTTCCAAAAAGGCATCCCGGCCCGTAAAGGAATTGATTTTTAATAGTTATGCCTAATGATGATATATCTCATAATTCCATAAATAAAGTAGCGGTATTGGGCGGAAGCGGGTTTATAGGCTCGCATCTGGTTTTGCATCTATTACAGCCTGGCTATTCGTTGAATATTCTTTTCAACAAAACCCGCCCCGATTTAATTTCTCTGAGGGGGCGGATAAATATTTTCGAGGGGAATATTGATGATGTTGAGTCATTGGAAAAATGTTTTGAGGGATGCGACGCGGTTTATCACCTGGTCGGGATAATTGCCGAGACGAGAGACAAATCATTCCGGAAAACGGTAGAGATGGGGACGCAAAATGTTGTCGTAGCGGCAAAAAATAGCGGTATATCCAAAATTTTTTATCTTTCCGCATTAGGGACAAGTGAAAACTCCTCGTCGCTATATTTTCAGACAAAATGGGCAGCGGAAGAAGCAGTACGGAATTCCGGACTTGATTATACTATTTTTCGTCCCTCAATCGTTTATGGACCGGAAGATGATTTCATCAATAGAATCGCCAAAATGGTTAGATATTCACCGCTTATTCCGGTAATCGGGGACGGGCTGTATAAGTTCCAACCTGTATATGTCGAGGAATTGTGCGCCGTTATGGCACTATCGAGTCAACGCAATTTTACATCACGCCAGACCTACGAAATCGGCGGACCGGAGCGGTTGACTTATCTGGAAATTCTTGATATAATCAAAAACATTATTGGCATAAAAAAGTACAATATACACTTGCCGATGGGTTTGGTTAAGGCGGCGGTTCGAGTGTTGGAAAAAATATTGAAACCTGTGCCGATAACCGTAGATCAATTGAATATGATGACGGCCGGTTCGACGTGCGATCACGCAATTGTCGAAAAGGAGTTTGGCGCGAAGTTTTCATCAATGGAAATGCAGTTACCGGATTATTTGAGGAAATAAATTATGGGTGAAGAAAAAAACTATGATATCGTAATCGTTGGCGGAGGCCCGGGAGGCATTACCGCCGGACTGTATGGTTCTCGCGCGAATTTGAAGACTGTTATGATTGAAAAATATACACCAGGCGGGCAAATCGTTAACACCGAGGAAGTTGAGGATTATCCGGGTTTTGAGCATATTTCAGGAGTCGAGCTGGCGATGAAAATGACCGAGCACGCCAGGAAATTCGGGCTTGAGGTATTATCCGATGAAATTGTCGAGATACAATCCGAGGGTGATTACCGCAAGGTTGCTGTCGGCGCTGGCGGTGATACTTATATAGGCAAGACAATGGTTGTTTGCACGGGCGGTTCACCGGTACTGCTCAATGTTCCCGGAGAAAAAGAATTGACCGGTCGAGGTGTTTCCTACTGTGCCATCTGTGACGGTGCTTTTTTCAAAGAACAGGTCATTGCGGTTGTCGGCGGGGGAGACGCCGCGGTTGAGGAAGCGATTTTCCTGACTAAGTTCGGATCCAAAGTAATAATTATCCATCGCCGTGATAAGCTTCGGGCGCAGAAAATCATTCAGGAGCGCGCTTTCAGAAATCCCAAGATTGAGTTCATCTGGGATTCGGTAGTGGAGAATATTAACGGCGAAGCTAAAATCGAATCATTATCATTGAAGAATGTTAAATCCGGTGAAACTTCAACGCTTGATGTCGGAGCCTGTTTCGTATTGATTGGATTTAAACCGAATACAAATATTCTCCCTGATGATATCAAAATGAATGATCATGGTTATGTTATTACTGATTTTAAGATGGAAACTTCGGTTCCGGGGATATACGTTTGCGGCGATATTCGGGAACAGTTAGTGCGCCAGATTACTAACGCGGTTGGCGACGGAACAACGGCGGCTATGGCCGCAGTTTATCGAATCGAGGCAATGAAGGAGTAGTTTTTTAGAAATTCGAATGAAGGTAGGTGTCTTTATATATGCGGGTATTTTTTATGTATGTGCAAAATGGTGCGATTTTGATAGATAAATTTGCGCAATCACAATATTAATTCAGGCAATTAGAAAATATCATATTCAAATTTAATATTCTAACCAAATGCATTCAAAGTGAATAAAAACAAATTAACATAGGATGGATTTTTGGATAAACATATCCAGTATTGTTTAATTCCGGCCTGTTATTTGCGTTAATCCCGAATGAGAACATTGAATATACGACTCCTGTGACTTGCTCAAGCTATGGGAGTGGTGCGCATGCAACATATTCAAATATGTTATTGCGGCTTCCCCCCTCCACCACTCCCATTCTTATTAATATCCCTTCAAAAAATTCTGATAATGCCGATACCTCATAGGATTACTGTAAATATCAACTATGAGGATAAGATTGAAGGTTCCGGGGATTTTATATCGCATTTCTTTTTTGGTTTTGATTAATTCTATATTTATCTTTATCGCCGTTGCTTATGTCAGTATAGAAAATAATCAGGCTAAAATCGAGAGACTTGTTTCATATCGATTTGATTTCATCAGCGATTATTTTCGGGCTGAATTAAATGAAGCGAGGCTTGAAGATTATCCCGATTCCGGAATTTCAATAATAGGCAAATCACATCTCGGGGAGATATTTGAACATTCCAGCAAATTCATGCGGGGCTTAGGCGGCTTGACGCTTTTAGAAATGAATTCCAATGATGTCGGATATGAGATTTCGGCTCTTCGCCATCGAGATGAATTGAATGGTCTTGATATCAATCTATCAAAAAAAATACAGGACGAGATTGATAGAAAGTCATTGATAAAATCCGGTATTTATATTGGGCCGCGATATACATCAGAGTCAGGAAGAATACAAACGATATATATTCCCTGGGTGGAAAATAATCCCGATTTGATATTGGCGATTACTTTTATGCCGGAAGAATTTCTCGGGTCAGATTTCGAGTATAATTTGACTCTGGTATTGTTGTTTCTGGTAATAACCCTGATTAGCCTCTTGATTGTCAATTTGCTCTTTAGGGATTTTATAAAACCTTTTCAAAATTTAATCAGGGGAATGGAAAAAACGGCTGAAGGCGAGGTCCTGTATCAGATGGAAAATGTCAGCGATCGCCAAATCGGCAGGGTAACGATCGCCTTTAATACCATGTCATCGTCATTATGGAAACAGCGCAAAAAATTAAAAAAAGCATTAGTGGAACTTACACGGGCCAATAAATCTTTCGAAAAATCGGAAGCGTTTTTATCGAAACTAATTACAAACTCACCCTTTGCGATCATTGCTACGGACGCTGATAAAAAGATAAAATTGTTTAACCAGGCCGCTCAGGAGATGTTTGGTTTTTCCCGGGATAACGCTATCGGTCAGGAATTACTCAGATTTTTCCCCTTTGCTCCGGATAGAGTATTTCCGGCTGATACGAAAGAGACCGGATTAGTCAAACGGGAGATGATTTGCCAGAAAGAGGGGGGGGATAATTTTCCGGTATTGGTCAACCGGGTAACGATACGCGGTGAAAATTCAAAATCCCGCGCGCACCTGTTTATTATTCGCGATATTTCCGAATCTAAGAATTTCCAGGAAATGATGATTTCAATCGACCGGGTTGCGACACGGGGCGTCATGGCCGGCGAAATTGCCCATGAGATCAATAATTATCTGGCGATTATATTGGGCAATGTCGAGCTTTTGCCGCTTCTGTTATCCAAAGGCAAGATGGATAAGGTGGAACAAAAGCTTGGAGTGTTGCGAAATACAGTCGCAAAGATACAGACTTTTTCAGAAGGCCTGATGGGATACGGCAATGATGACGCCGTATTCGCCGTTGAAGACTTAAACCAGTTGATAGAAAACCTGATTGTTTTCTTGAAACCTCAAAATCGGTACGATGATATTTCTTTCGATCTGAATTTATCTCGCGAGTTACCCCTGGTTGAGTTTGACGGTAGCCAGATACAACAGCTAATGGTCAATCTGCTTAACAATGCCGCCGATGCCTTGCGAGAGAAAGAGGGCGAATGGATTATATCAATCTCAACCGATATCGATAGAGAAAATTGTACGGCCAAAATAAAAATATCCGATAACGCCGGGGGATTGCCGGAAGATATAAATGAATATATATTTGAAAAGCGTTATACCGGCAAGAGGCGTGGTCGGGGGTTCGGGTTGGTCATCGTCAAGCGGATTATCGATAAGCATCACGGGCATATAACATATCATTCTCAAGTCGGCGTCGGTACGAGTTTCACAATTACATTGCCTTTGAACAAGCCTGAGACAATCGAAGAAATAGAACCGGCTCGCGAACTAGTTACTTCTTGACAGTCTAATAATAATAATCATACTTTGAAATAATGCGATCAGTCAAATTATCAGCTTTTTTGGCGCCGATTCGACTTCGCTATCTGTTTTTGGTAACGATGGCGTTAGCGCTTATTTTTTTCTCGTTAGCCTACCTGGGGATTAAAAAGGCTCGGCAATCTCTTACTAATATTATGGTGACAGAAGGAAAAGCGCTGATTGAGTCGCTGACATTATCATCCACCAACGCGATTCAATCGGGACTCCTCCTGGAGAGTCTTTCCGAGGAAAAATTGGTTGAGATCGCGGCGACAGCTCAAAATCAACTTACCGGAATTTCGGATTCCGAGGAATTCCGTTTGTTTTGCGAAGAGCAGGATTTGATGACTCTGGAGATTCTGGATACGTCACTGGTCGTGGTCGGTTCCAATCAATGGGCCAAAGGGTATATTCCCGATTATCCGGATAAAGTCAAGGCCGAGATAATAGAAATATTAAGATTCGGCGGAGGATATCGCTCGGTTTTAATTTATGGGGATGATTCACTCTCTTCAGTTTATCAATATTTTGTGTATGAACTAACCTCAACCGATGAAACATCTCCTCCCGGATTGATGGTCCTGACTGTCCAGGCGAATTATATCGAGCAAATTCTCAGGCAGATCGGAATCGGATACCTGATTCAGGAAATTTCGGGTCAGGCCGGGATTGAATATATATTTCTGCAGAGCAACGACGGCATAGTATTTTCATCAAAGTCATTACCTCCGGTATTGAGTATTGAGAATGATCCGTTTCTCGAATCATTAATGCCGGTCGATACCGTTGGCTGGCGCATACACCGGCTTGAAGATTATGATGTTTTGGAAATCGCTCGTCGTTTTGAATCGGTTTCATACCCGCCCGGAATATACCGTATCGGGATGAATCTTGATGAATTTCATTCCATATCCGATGGATATGACCGACAGATTATCATCACCGCGATAGTTTTGTTCCTTATTACGCTTCTGATTGTCGCCGTCGTGTCTATCAATCAAAATTATTTTATCCTCGACAAATCTTTTCGTCAGATGAAATCTCGCACAGAGACTATTTTCGATCAATTAACCAGTGCGGTATTGGCCTATGACACTAACGGCAAAATCATCGCGGTCAATAACGCTTTTTTTGAATTGACTGGAATCGGAACCAAAAATATTGATGATTCCATTGATGAAATCGCCGCCAATATACCCTTTGTTTTGAGTAAGGAATTTCCCCCCGGACAGGCCATTATATCTCAGGAACTGGAGATTAAGACGCCCCAAAATCAACTCCGTACAATCCTGCTGGGAGCGACCGGGCTTCCGGAAAAGGCAGGCGGCGGAGTGGTGATCTTGATTCACGATATAACCCGCCGCAAAAAGCTTGAGGAAGAGAATCGTCGCAGAGAGAGGCTGGTTGAGATGGGGGATATGGCCGCCGGAGTGGCTCATGAAATCAGAAACCCCCTGAACGCCATCGGAATCGCCGCGCAGAGATTGAAAATGGAATTTAATCCCCCGGAAGATCGAGAAGAATATCATACTCTGACAAAAAATATCCTGAGTGAAACAGAGCGATTGAATCAAATTCTGACCCGGTTTTTGGATTTGGCTCGTTCCAAAACCAAAGAGGATACGCCTGTTGATTTGAATGAGGCAATTGAACGGGGAATAAACAGCGTGGTTGACGAAGCCAAACAAAACGGTATTACGATAAATTTCCTGGCGGGAAAATCTATTATGGTGCGCTGCCAGATTGAAAAATTGCAGCAGGTTTTTATCAACCTGATTCGAAACAGTATTCAGTTTATGAAATTCGGAGGACAGGTAATAATAAACGTTCTTGAAACCGATAACGAGGGGGTTTTAATCACCGTTTCCGATACCGGGCCGGGATTTGATGATGAGGTTTTATCCAAGATATTTCAACCGTATTTCACGACTAAGGCGGATGGATCAGGACTCGGTCTTGCTCTTGCTTATAAGACAATATCCGAATGCGGCGGTACCGTCGAGGCGTCAAATCATCCCAACGGCGGAGCCGTAATAAAAATTAATCTTCCTCTTGCCTAAAATATGAAAATAAATAAACCCGCCCGTGATTGAGTCATGGACGGATTTTGAGTTAAGAGAGATTAATTACCTGCCTGTAAATAATCTGATACCTGTTTGAGAATATTCTTATCCAGCGATGCTTTATCCTCATGTTCCCGCATTATTTTCCGCCATTGCTCATCGGTATTGGAATCCGGTTTGGGTCGGCGATGGCATACTCCGCAATTGTTCAAATACGCCGATCGGCCGGACGATTGCTCTCCGGAAATGGGGGGGCGTGCACACCCTAAGATAAATCCGAAAAAAAGGGCGGCGCCCAGAATTATAAGCGTCGTTATTATTGATTTCACTTTGCTGCTCACAAACCGATGCCAATTAAGAATCGGACCCGGGCGTCATTGCTGTCATCGGTAACGCCCCATTCATATCCGACCGTGTAAAAAACGGTTCCCGAAGCGAATGAAACAGTCGGTCCGATATAAAAACTATGCTCGTTTTCTTCGTCTTTGAGGATTTCATATCGAGTCGTTGCTTCCATTCCCAGCGCGAATTTATATGAGACCTCGTAAGATATTCCGGCGTCGGCGCCAAACTCGTGGATGGGATCGCCGGGAGCCCAGAAAAACTCGTAAAGCGGATTTATGGCAAAATTAACGCGGTCAAAATCACGGCTTAAAATAAGTTTGATTTCGGCCTTATTCCGGCTTTTTAGATCAATGTTTCTTCGGTATTCCATATAAAACAAAGGGTCGAGGAAAAACGAGCCCGGTTCAGCCAAACGATAGCGAGTTCTTACCTGAAAAGCATCCCATTTAAACGATTCACCTTCCTCTTGTGTAAAAATCTGGTATATGGACAAATCCCAATTGGGGGAGAGACCATGCTCTATTTCGAAACGATATTCCCAACTGTCAGTTTTATCAACCTTAGTTGTTTGATACAATTCCAATTCGGTAGCGTCAGGAGCGATAGTGCCATATTGATATGTCCAGGCATATTTGCGTCGATCGGCAAAAATGTTTGGCGCCGCCAGAAGTAGTATCAATGTCAGCATTAGTAATTTCTTCATTTGTTGTACTCCTTAACCAGCATTTCAAAACTTCCCGTAACGAAAATGATAATCATTATCAATACCAGGAGCATTAAATACTAATATTGTCTTGTTTTGTCAAGAGAAAAAAGAATTTTTAATTAATGCGGAAATTCAGAAAAATAATTGACAAATAGAACCGATATATGTACATATTGTTATATATTGATGTGGAAAGATTGTATTCCTGATTATAGGATTGAGTAAATGGACAATAAGCAATACAGTAAGTACTTCAAGGCGTTTGGAGATCCTTCGCGGTTGAAAATATTGGGACTGCTATCCTCAAATGAAATGACGGTCAACGATATTGTCAAGAAGATGGATTTATCTCAGCCGACAGTCAGCCGTCATTTGGCTATTTTGAGGGAGGCTGAAATTGTCACTGATCGGAGAGAGGGCCAGAAAGTTTTTTACAGCATAAATAAAAACTCAGTAAGTAAATGCTGTTGCAGTTTTTGCGATTGCCTGGAAGTCCCTGTTATAGTGGAGGATAGCAAGAAAAGAAAGAAAAAGTAAAAAATTTTTGAAACAAATATAGAGAAATACGCATATAAGAATATGTAGATACGTAATTACTCGAGGAGGTAATTGATATGGAAAAAGATTGTTGTCAGGTAAAAGTAACTGAAATCGATAATGGTTTTCGAATTGAAGTGACCGGGGATAATGTCAAGAGCAAATTTGCCGGTTGCTGCGGACCGATGATGGGCGTGATGAAGATGGGAACGTCTGAATGCTGCCCCGGCGAGCAAAAGGAAAAAGCGGGAGAGTGCTGTCCTGAAGAAAATAAGGATAAATAAATACTGTCTTTACCGCCTTATACTTTTACATAAATTAACTCGAACCAAGGAGGATATGATGATCCGATTTAACATTCCGCGTACCGCTCATTGCTGCGAAGGCTCGTTTATATCGTCCCGGGTATGACATAAAACTGCTCGAATGAAATTCTTTCGTAATGATTCCTTAATTATAAGCCCGGCAGTTGGTTCGCTTCTGCCGGGTTTTAATTAGGATACGTATATGTAATGATGCTTCCCGACTAATTGTGTAATTATTCCGGCTTGACTTTAGACATTTCAAAATATAGTTTGGCGCTCATGAAAGAAATTGCCAGATATTCGGGTTGTTTTGTCTGTGGCGAGAGTAATCAGATTGGGTTGCAGGCCAGATTTTATTATGACGGCCAAAAGGCGATCAGCGAAATTACAGCCGATGAGAAATACGCCGGATACAAAAATATCTTTCACGGCGGAATCCTCTCGACCATGCTCGATGAAATTATGATAAAATCGCTTCTGGCCGAGTCATTATACGTCGTCACCGCCGAGATTACAGTCAGATTCAAAAAACCGGTTTATATCGGAGATAGACTACGGTTTGAAGGATACAAAACCGGAATAAAAGGGCCGGTATATCTGACCGAGGGCAAGGCGATCAATCAAAATGACGAAATTGTCGCCGAAGCTTCCGGTAAATATATAACTCCTAAATCGGAGCTGGCCGACCGGCTCCAGGATTCGGTTGAATAACGCCCCGAATCTATTTCATAATTACTAATTTATCCAGCTGTTCGCCATTATTCGAGGATACATGCCATATATAAATCCCGGTTACAACGGCCTGAGTATTGCGACTGATTACGTCCCAAGACTCGTATTGAGAATGCGGCCCGCCTTCGGGATGATAATGTTCGATTTCTTTAATCAAATCACCGTCAATTGAATAAATTCTAATTTTACAGACATTGGGCAGGTTCATGAAATTTATTTTTCGCGTTCGTTCGGCGGATTTGGTCCTTCGGCGGTTCTCATAGCCCTGGCGGGCATAACCGCCGTCAATGCGATAGGGGTTGGGATAAACAATAACGTCCAGGGCTTTTTCTTCAACAAAATCGCCCTGGGGCATGGCGAAATCACTGACCGCGTTTGTCAGGGGGGAGGATTCGAGGGCGCCGACTTCAAGCTGCATTGAACCGTAATCGAATGTAGTCACTGAAAAGTAAAACGGTATCGACGGTTGAATATTATCGATTGTATATTCGTATTCGTAGTACCGCATATATCCTTCGTCGGTGGTATCGTCCGGGTCATCCTTTGAAGCCCGCGGGTATACTTTGTGGATGCGATTAGGATTTGTTAGATCGGAAGTATTCCAATCCTGGGGGGTGAAATAAAGATATTCGCCGCTTGTTTCATCGATCATAGATCTTTCAGGGCTATCATAATCGAGAGGATTAAAATTGGGACCGTATAATTTCCTGAGATAATCCAATGTAAAAGGGATTTCGCTTCGCTTCCATTGAAGCGTTATCGGGTCATAATAATGGCGCTTAAAGTTTTCAATATCATAAGAATCCAACAGGACGAAATCGTTGAATCGCTCAGTAGTAGACATATAAACCCGGTATCCCTCAAAGTCTTTTTTGCCGGAGAAGGGATCGGGAGTATTTTCAGAAATTTGACCGTTCCATCGGATTGTAACCTTTCCTCTTTCAGGGATTGTTCTGATAATCGGCGGCGGCGGCGGACCGGCGGCTTTGAAATCAGGAACACCATCTCCGGTATAAAAATATTTATCGCATAATTCAAGCATATCGTCCGGAGGCGGGTCGGTTTCGGTAAAATACAGAATCGAATCATCAACCCGGCAACTCCACACATACCGTCCTGAATCACCATTTTCATCCGTATCAACTCCGGGGTTGTCGTAGACCCAGTATGCCCAGCGAGAATTATTGGAAAAATCTTTGAAATTTAAGGTATTGTAATACTGGTCAGGGTAATAGGCGTCAAAATTATCAATAAAATCCCGAGGATTGACATGGAAATTCTCGCCCGCGACAAAGGCGATTGTTATGGGTAGAGTATCACCCGGTTCGACATTAAACGGCCCGAACGATAGCAAATAGCGGGTGTCGAAGCCATTAGCGATATCGGTTGCCATACCGGGGCGGGGCGGCGACAGATAGCCCTTATCGGTGTGTGAGAATGCGGTATATAATTGGTCGTAATCGAATTCTTCATGGGACAGGATATAGTATTTAAGGATATCACCGATAGGGGTGCCTAAGTGATCCCCGAATGAGCGAAACGGGTCTTCGTCGGTACCGGCTTTCCGGGGTCCAAAATCCAGGGTCGGATTGCCATTGGACACCCACCAGTTAAAGCTGTATTTTAAATTCGGATTGGGAGTGCGGAGAACTCTTGTACCGGTAACGCCTCGGGCCGATTGAATATACCAGTATTGCGGTTGCATATCGGGAGGACCGGGATCACCGTCATTATCGGCAATCCAGGCGATATTTACAGTATCCTCTCTTGGTCCGAAACGGGGAGGCATATCGGCAGTTCTGAGAAATCCGCAGATATCATCATAGGGTCCCGATTGTCGATTGCTCATATGAAAAACGTCACCGTCAATATAAAGCCCCATGAAAACTTCTTTGAGTGGGAATCGGCCAATATTGGCGATTTGAAAATCAATTAGAATAAAATCATCGGCGTAGCTGTAACTCCAGGAATATGATCTTTGCGCCACTGAAATATTGAGCGGTACATGGGGCCTGTTATCTACGGGATTTTCACCTCCCTGTGCGATCATAGTATCCGTAAAAAATGCGATTATATCCTGTTCGGACTTTGCTTCGGGATGAAATTCCGGGCGCCCTTTAAGAACCGTTCTGAATTCAAAACCACCCGCCGGATAACAATCGGGATTGAATTCCCGGCCGAGCCAGTTTTCCCAGCCGGTGGTGGCACAGGTAACCAGAGTATCGCGCCCGACAATGGCTCCAATCCAGAGAGCGCCGCCGAATAAGTGATTGACATCCGATGCTTTGGGATATTCACAACTGGGAACTACTTCACCCTCATAAACCGTAGATTGATCGCCGGAATATGCTCCCAGAATTCCGCTGTTTAATAAAGCCATTCTGATATAGCCGATATTGTGCATGGATAGTTGATAATTGGGTTCACAATTAGCCGTTGATTTTCTTGCATTATTTTTGGAGGTCTGTAATTCAAATGGCGCCTTGGCCAAAGATTCAACTGAAATACAAAAAATAAGTAGAAGTAAGCATAATATTCTTGCCACTCGGTTATTCAACAAATTCATCGTATCGGCCCTTTATATTTATCGTGGAATCCTGCTGTACCATAAACGAATGATAACATTATTTGTCCCTCTAAGCCAGTTGATAATATCGGGATTTACAGATAAAAGGTATTTGATTGCAGGTTATGCCGGATTACGACGTAAATTTGAAATTATCTGCATAACAGTTGAAATCGCAAAATCCAATTCCTGTAAGTCACTGATTCCCATGGATTATTTCATCATAGTGATCCCATGAATCGGGCATGAGGTTTGCTGATTGCATCCGTATGAGAGATTTTATTAAATGTTATGTTTCCGGACAGTATCAGAACGGGAATGAAAAGGAAGGCATTGTTTCATTCGCGGTACCCGAATATGGGGTATTATTTCGATGTATGGCCAGCGGTACCAAAGCAGAGTTGGAGATTATCGCTTTTTTGAGTTTTTTGAAATTTGCCGAACATAACCTCGATATTTTTAAGACCAGACAATTGCGGATTTTTACCGATTTCTCCCTGCTTGTATATATAATGAATAACGGCGCAGTGGGGATGCCGGGAATGGAAGCGGTAGTAAGCGAGGCCAAAAAATATTCCAAAAAGATGGAATATACAGTCAAATGGATAAGCGAAAAGGAAAATCGCGCGGCCGAATCGGTTGTCAATATTCCTCAAATGCCGGTGAAGAACCGGGTAAAAATTAAAACTTTCGCCAATCTGAATATCACCAAACCCAAACAAGATTTAGCCGGGAATTCCGATACTTCCAGCGGAATAAATTTATAATCGAAGTCTCGACTTTTACGCTCTAAATGTGTAAAACATAAAGGTTGCGCGAGGCGCAGTTTTTTTTTATTCTTGGGCCGATTGTATTTTGGCCTTGAGGTGAGTGAAGGAAATGAATCATCAGATTAAAACATCCGGAATAATTATAGGAACGCTTGCGCTTATTTTTCTCAGTGTCGTTCCTGCGTCGGCCTTGCGTTTGGAAAAATCATATTCGATTCTCCTGGAGGAAAACAGCCGTGTTATGGGCTCCATGCGTGATAATTATTTGGTTTATTCTCGCCCCGACATCAGAATGTATAATATCCGCGGTCGTGAGATTTTTTCGCGCCGCCTGAAAAATAATGTCAAACCGACGATTTCCCCCAATGGCGAGCACCTGGGGTTGATTACTTACGCCGATAATTCCCCGACCAGCCTTCAGACTATCAAATTGGAATTATTTGATCGTAACGGGAAATATCAATGGGCCATAAATAAGCCCGCTCCCAATGATTTTATACTCACAAATTCGGGAAAAATATTTGGAATTGAGGGTGTTTTGGGAATCTCGCCAGTTCGGGTTTATCTATATAGCGAGTATGGCGACCTGGTTAATATTTTGACTTTCGAGGATGATTATAAGGGTATTGAAATCGCTCCCAGCGGAAATAAATTTGTTATTGATCGATCGTATAACGGTTATTTTGTGTATGATTCAACCGGTAACCTGCTGAAAAATATTCCCGAATGCACCAAATTTGTTTTTGATCGGGATGATCGTTATTTTGGAGTGTTTTTTCAAAAGTATTTTCATCTGTATCAAGACGAAAAGGAAATCATAGCTATAGAAACCGAAGAATTTGAAATAAAAGATATGGTAATGAATGTAGAAGCCAATGTTTTGGTATTGTTGTCGAAGAATCTGATAGAAGTATATGAATTAACATCAGGAAAGCAGCTTTGGAAATATCGATTTGCTGAAAAGGATAATCAGTTCACTGTATTGGACTTAAGCGATGATGGAGAATATCTTGTCTGCGGGTTAGACAAGAGCAAAGGGATTGAAGTGCCCAAGGAGGAGCGTCATATAGAGGGAGAAATTTACTTGATTCCCACAAACGGAAAAACTCTATTCAGGCAAAGAGCGCAATATAAGGACTGGAGTCCCGATTTCCCGAAAGGATTTTTCGGCTCGGGAAATAGAAGCGTATATTTGCTGACAAAAGAAGAATTGACAAAATATAGAATCAATTGATCTCTGTACGGCAAGTTTTTGCATAAATTTGAAGGGCCGATGCTGATTTCGGCCGTTTTTTTTTGCTTCAAATCCCGGGTAGATTCGAACGATAGCTTTCTGTTTGTAAATCCTTGATAGGTAACGGTGAAAATCTTTTTATACTGAAGCGCTTTCTGTCTTATTGAGTCAATTTACGGCATTGTGTTTGCTCAAATGGATTCAAATAGTAATTTAAAACAGGATTCAGGCATGATAGACACTTTGAAAATTATTTCGATTGAGCAGATTACGGCGTTCGAGAATTTTTCCGACGAACACGCTAACCGACAAGTACACGAGCTGAAATTACTGGGAAATCTCAGAAATCCTCTTTTGGTATATCCAATGAAAGATAGATTTCTGCTCCTGGATGATTCCTGCGCACTAAAAGTGTTAAATGCGCTGAATGTAGATCATGTGCCGGTTCAAATCGCAAGCAAAGATAAAGTATCGATTTACCCCTGGCAAAAGGTGGTCGAAGGCTGGCATTATGTAGATTTGGTTAAGTTTTGCGAGAGATTTCCGCGGCAGATTAAGATAATCACGGACACAACCGGTAAATTACGTCGCGATGAAGCCGAGTTTCGGTTTCGGGACGATCGAGTTGTCAGGTTAAGATTTGTCTCGGAATCATTCTGGGTTCGAGCCGATGTCTATTGTAAGCTTTGCGAGGACATTGCCTGGAGCAATAAAAGCTATCGGGCGAGGTTGGAGTATAATCATCGCCGGCAATTTAAGGAATTCCCCAAGGCATCAGCGGTAATCTTTCCAATCTGCTTCAGTATAGATGAATTATCCGAATTTGCTCAAAAGGGAGTATTGCTCCCGAGAGGTATTGTACGCGTGGATTCACCGGACAGGATCCTGGGCATTGATTATTCGCTGGCGATACTGAGAGAAAAGGTCGGAGCGGAAGATAAAGAGTCATTTTTGAAGGAACTGATAGAGATGAGGATGAAAGCTGATCGCACGACATATTATTTCGGGAAGGTTTTCGTTTTTAACAATTAATAAAAAAATCTTGTCTTAGTAACCCGGCTATGATAATATTAGCCGGGTTTTTTTATGCTGATTATAGATTCCAGAACATGTCATGAATGCGCCGGATGTATTTCGTTATGTTCTGATTTTGCTCTGTATTTGGGGCTTAACGGATTATGCGTCAGGCAGGATGATTGTTCTTTATGCGAAATTTGCATTGAGTTTTGTCCCGTAGATTCATTAAAAATCCAGTCCCAAAATCCGCGGGCCGGAGAGGGATCGTTTTGAAAAAGAGATACCAACTGCTGATTGTCGGTGCCGGCCCGGCCGGAGCATACGCTGCGACGGAAGCCGCCAGAGCCGGTTTGGATGTATTACTTGCGGATAGAAAAATTGAAATCGGCAGGCCCGTTTGCTGTGCCGAAGCGACTTCATTGGAAGGTTTATCAACATTTGTTGAACCGCGCCGGGAGTTTATTTCAACCGAAATTAATTCCGTGAAGATGACGGTTTCAACAGGAAAAGAACTACTTTATGATTTTGGCAATACCCTGGGCTATGTATTAGACCGACCCGCGTTTGAGAAATTCCTGATTGACCGCGCGATTGAACGAGGCGTGGAGTTTATTGGGGGAGCCTATGTACACGACATTTCTATAAATGGAAACGCCCTTGCGTCAATTCAAACAGATACCGGAGAATATCAAATTGAGTCGGATTATATAATCGGCGCCGACGGCGTCGAATCTCAAATCGGCCGGATGGCGGGATTGGAGACCGGTCTGGACTTAGAGCATTGCGAAACAACGTTACAATATTACGTTACGAATATCGAAATTGAGCCCAATTGTCTGCTTTTCTATGTCGGGGATACGTATTCGCCAAACGGATATTTATGGGTTTTCCCGAAATCTGAAAACTCGGCCAATATTGGAGTCGGATTAAATCCATATGAGTCCGATAGCAAATTTCTCCGCGAAAAATTGGATAAATTTATCAAAGAAAATTTTCCAGGGGGCAGGGTAGAGTTTGAAACCTGCGGGATGGTTCCGAAATTTAAAAATTTTGATACATTAGGCCGGGAGAATATCCTCCTTGCCGGTGATGCCGCCCGGATAATAGATTCGGTTACCGGAGCGGGTATTGCCCGGGCTTTGCATACCGGCCAGCTTGCCGCCCAAGTCATTGCCGAAGCAATCGATACCAATTTACCGCATAATCAAATGCAGGAATTGTATCGATCGCGGGTTGAAAAAGCTATAGGCCGAGATATGAATATACTCTCCAAAGCCTATCCGGTTTTCAGAAAATTCGATAATCGCGATTGGGAGATACTTATGGAATTTCTTGAAGGCTATTTAAAAAACAGGACGGCCGAATCAATTGATCCGGCCGCGATGATAAAAAGCGTATTGACGTCTGCGCCGAGACTCTTGCGCCTGACACGCCATCTGTTTTAGATTATTCAGATTTTAAGCGAGCCATCGCTTTTGTCATTCGTGATTTTAGCCGGGCCGCTTTTCTTTTGTGAATAATCCCTTTACTCCAAACTTTATCTATGCTGGTATAAGCCTTTTTAAGGTCCACTTCTTCACCGGCCGCAAGAGTAGCCTTGGTTTCTTTCATTGTCTTTCTCAGCAGAGTCCTAATCGCGTTATTCCGTACCTTTTCATTTGCCGATTGCCGCAGCCGTTTAACGCATGATTTGTGTTGTGGCAAGAAAAATCTCCTTTCATTTTGCTCAATAAAGCCTCATAATATACATTGTATCGGAATTCTGTCAAGAGACTAAATGGTAAAAAAAACGGGATTTACAATTTCATTTTCAAGGGTGGCTTCGGGGACTTTTTTATCCCGCTTGCTGGGTTTGGTCCGAGAGCAGGTGTTTGCCCATCTTTTTGGCGCCTCATTAGCGGCCGATGCTTTTTTCGCGGCCTATCGCATTCCCAACTTATTGCGTGACTTGTTTGCGGAGGGGGCTCTTTCTTCGGCCTTTGTGCCGGTTTTTAAACAGGAATTTCAGGAAAAAGGAAAAGAACCGGCTTTTGAACTGGCGCAGGTCAGTTTTTCGGTTTTAACGTTAGTGGTTTCGGTCGTATGTATTGCCGGAGCAATATTGTCGCCTTATCTGGTTAAAATTATCGCTCCCGGTTTTTCGGATATTTCCGGTAAGGCTGAATTAACCGGTCAGTTGACCGCCTATATGTTTCCTTTCCTGTTATTGGTAGCCTTGGCGGCTCTGGCGATGTCAATCCTGAATTCCCTTGATAAGTTTGGAATTCCGGCTCTGGCTCCGGCGATGTTTAATATCGGGGTTATTACCGCCGCTTTTATAATCTGCCCTTATCTTGAGCGGCCCATATTCGGTATTGCAGCCGGAGTACTACTCGGGGGTACGGGGCAATTTTTAATTCAGGTTCCGAGTTTGCTGAAATCCGGATTTAGATTTCGGTTTAAGCCTCAATTCAATCATCATGGTTTGAAACGCATCGCCAAATTAATGAGTCCGATGATTGGGGGATTGGCCGCGGGACGAATAAATATTTTTGTTAATACACTTCTGGCGTCACTTTTGGCCGCCGGTTCGGTATCTTATTTGACCTATGCCTATCGGATTATGCATTTGCCGCTCGGGATTATCGCGGTAGCTCTGGGTACCGTTGCTTTGCCCAAAGCTTCGGCGTTGGCGGCGATGAATGATGAAGATGGTTTGATAAGAGTATTTTATCGAGCGGTACATTTGTGTTTTTTTCTGGTCTTTCCCGTTGCCGCCTTTTTCATAGTCGCCGGGGATGAAATTATCGGTCTCTTATTCGAACATGGGCGATTCGTTCAAAACGATACTTATAATACTTATCGAGCTTTGAAATGGTTTAGCGTCGGACTAATTGGTTTTGCCGGAGTAAGAGTTACTGCGCCGATTTACTACGCCCTCAAAGATGCTGTCAATCCGATGAAATTTTCAATTTATGCCGTCCTTATAAATCTGGGAGCGAATTTTATTTTTATCAGACTTTGGGATTTCGCCGGTTTGGCGGCCGCGACGGCTCTCGGCGGAATCGTTAATTTTGGTTTACTGGTATTTTATCTTCCCGCAAAAATAAAAGGAATAAAGATCTCGGCGGTTTCGGTGTTGTTTATAAAATCGGTGATGGCCGCCGCTTTAACCGGGATTCTACTTAGTAATATAAAAGAAATTGGCTGGTTCATCGCGTTGGGAGATAGTCTATTTGGCCGCATTGAGAAAATCTCGATTTTATTAATTATTGCCGCAATAGGTTATTTGCTTGTTTCCTTTGCATTCAGGAATATTCCGAAATTAAAAGATAAAGCTGCTATCGATAAAAGGGAAAATGACGTCGTTTAGTTTTCGATTTCCCGCTGTTTTTGCCCTGACCGGTATCTTTGCCGGGACAATATTGGGTAGGTATGTGGTATTCAGTATGCCGTTAATGGTCGTTATTTTAATCGGAGCAATGTTATTATTGGTAACGTCATATTTTCGATTGGATGCCCGGTATTTTTCCATCTCACTGATTTTGTTTTTATTGTTCGGATCTTATTTAATGGCATCTCAAAAATATCAGTATTTCGCGGCGGATGACATTGGACAATACGTGTCTGGTTCCGGCTCTGTGAGGATTTTTGGGAAAATAGAAAAATGGCCGGTTTTAAAACAGCATAAGACAATTCTTACGTGCCGGGCCGATTCAATCATAGTTCGGGATTCGGTCAGACCGGCATCCGGGTCAATACTGGTAAACGTTCGAAGAGAAACGACTGAGTTTATGCTGGGGGATGCAGTCTCATTTTCGGGAAGACTATACAACCCTTCCGGGGGAAATTATCCGGGGCAATTTGACTATCGGGAATACCTGGCGAATAAGGGCATCAGGGGAATTGTTTATATATCAAATCCGGTTTTAATACTTAAATCTGAGAAAGAAAGCAATGTCTGGGGGAAGGCAATTTCATCACTCAGAAAATGGGTGCTTGATTGTTTCCAATCTAACCTGACCGAAATTCCAAACGCTCTGGCCTCGGGGTTTTTAATAGGAGAAACCCGCGATATCCCTGAGGATATTTATCAGGCTTTCCGGCGGACGGGAACTTTACATCTATTGGCTGTATCGGGGTCGAATGTCGCTTTGGTACTGATCGTAATCTCAGTTTTTCTTAAGGTATTCGCATTTAAAAAAACTACCAGGTTATTGATTCTCATATCAGTTGTTGTCGTCTTTTCACATCTATCAAACAATCAACCTTCGGTCATTCGCGCTTCGGTTATGGCCATCCTAATAATTTTCGTCAGATTTTTATACCGCCGGGCTGATCTAAACAACATTATCGCCGCCGCGGCATGTCTTTTGATATTATATGATCCTGCCAATTTATTTGATATTGGTTTTCAATTATCATTTGCCGTGACATGGGGATTAATTTTGTTTCTGCCAAAGGTTAATTCCCTCCTGGTGGGTTATTCAATCTCTTCAGCTTATCGCTATTTGTTATTAGTAACCGGTTGCTCATTTATCGCTTCTTTGGTTTCGGCTCCGATAACTCTCTTTTATTTTGGGGAGATGTCACTGGTGACGGTGTTTTCCAATTTACTAATCGTACCTCTGGTTTCGGTAGCGGTTATCGGCATAATGATTCTTCTTACGGTGAATTTAATTTTCCCGCCGCTGGCGATAATTGCCGGAGCTTTGCTTGATCGACTACTCATCATAATTAATGAGTTGGTAATTTGGTTCGGGAGCTGGGAGTTTTCAGCTATAAGAATGGCAGAAGTCAAGGGCGAGTATTCTATTTTTGCATTGATAATTTTGACGATGGTATTTTTCGCAATAACTTCAAAATCACTACGGCGCTTATTGGTTTTTTCAATCTTACTGGGGGGAGTATGCTTCTTCGGGGAGGGCATATTTGCCAAGGAAAAACCAATAGCATCGATTGAGATATATAATCGGGGAGCGACCCAGAGCGTAATTATAAATTCCACGAATAGATTGGCCATATTTCATCAGAGCCGGGCTTCTCGTTATGATGATTTCAGCGCCAATCTAATACCATATTTAACCGATCGGGACGAACCGTTTCCGGAAATATTTATATTGTTCGAGCCAAAATATCGGACTTGGCAGAGGATGGCGGAAGGATCCGAATTTGGCCCTGACATCGTTCTCTATCCGGTCAATGAATTTAATTTTTCCAACCCATCAATCTGGTCGATTGCCGAAAAAATACGCATGGTCGAAAACGAGGCGATTTATGAAATTCAAATTGGTCCTAATGTCGCCTTAATTCAAATATCCGATTCATCGGAAATTATAATAGCCGATTCACCGGCGGATCTGAAGCGATTGCCTGAGAGTTTAATTAATCACTGCAAATGGTATATAATTTTTATAAATAGTGATAAGAGTCTTTCGGAATTACTATTACGAAATGACACCGATAAGGCGGTAATTCTCTTTGAAAGACATGAAAGATATTATAAGATATGGCAGGATAATGACTTTGATGAATTATATCCCGGGATGAATGACAGAATCATCTTATCAGGTTCAAATATCACGATATTCCCCTGAAGTGTTGGTCATTTCCAATATTTTGTACCAATCTGCCCAATATAACGGTAAAGATATATGACCTACATCCCGATAAAAAGAAAGAAATATTGGTTTACGTGCATTTTAAATTAGTGCAGTCTAACATATTAACAGCTAAGGCGATATGGGACTAACAGGCAACCTAAAGACGGTATCGTTTTCCGATGTACTGCAATTGCTGTCTACCGGAAAAAAAACAGGTGTACTAACAGTAATGACGGGGTCGCGCAAAAAAGAAATCGCGTTCTCGGAAGGCAATATTATATACGCTTCTTCGGTAAACGCGAATGAAGATCTTCTTGGAAATTTGCTATTAAAGCGTGGCAAAATCAATAAGAAAGATTTAGAACGCGCGATCGCACTCCATAAATCTTCCGGCCGAGCCCTGGGAGCTACTCTTATAGATATGCAGCTGTTTGATAAGGATGAAGTTTCCGAATGCCTGCAAATGCAGATCGAGGAAATTGTCTATAATCTTTTCAGCTGGGTCGAGGGCGATTTTTCATTCGCTGAAGGGGAATCTCCGCAAAACGCCTCATTCCTGGTTAATTTGTCAACTATGAATATCATCATGGAAGGCACGCGGAGGATCGACGAATGGCTCGAAATACAAAAAGTTCTCCCGCCCAATAATATTCTTTTGCGAGTGCGCCTAATTCCTAAAGTTAATTCAGATGAGATTACTTTATCCCTCGATGAGTTTAAAATATTGACGTTGATAAGCGGAGAACGAACGTTACCGGAAATAATCGAGGCTTCTCCGATAGGTGAATTTCCTACCTGCCGGGCATTGTATCGACTCATTTTGAATTCGCTCGTCGAGGGGGCCGGTAAAACCGCCAATGATAATATCGGACCGGATGAGGATGAAGAAGAAATAATTTTGGGAATTATCTTTAGACTCTACAACACTTGTTTTCTGAGGACCCGCAAGGTAATTGAGGAAGTAGTCGGGACGACCAATCCCGGGTATAACAAATTTATATCAAGCTTCAGACAAGGATTATTGGTGTTTTTCCCCGGGTGTGATATAAATACCGAATCGGGGCCGTCGCTGGAGAGATTTTTACAGGAAGTTAAGAAAATCCCGGAAAAGGTACGGATGCACCGACTTCTATCCATGCTGGAAGATATGTTGCATGAACAGCTTGAATATATATTTATGCAATTTGGACACGGAGCCTTTCGCAACGCGGTTGGGAAAGTCAAAAAAGAAATTTCCGAACCATTGGCTATGCGAAGAGAACTTGTAAAGAAATTCCGTCTTGATGATAATTTCTACTATTCCATCAGAAAAGCGGAGAGAACCATAAAAATGATATCGGGTGACTCATGAAGTATAAACCTGGACTTGGGATATTGCCGTTGACGATGATTATGGCCGAATCGGCGTTTGCCGCCGATTTTAATGTTTTGGGAAGCATACCGGCCATCATCAATATCGTGATTCTGATAGGCGCCTTAGCCTGCCTGTCAGTAGCGATAAAACTATTTGGATTGGTCAAGGGGGGAGCTCTGGCTAAAGGCTGTCAAATGTGGATAATTTCATTCATTACGCTGACAGCAGGTCAGGTGTTAATCCTGGCTCAGGAACTCAAGTTGTTCACATTAACTTTCGATATAGCCGGAATACTATATGTCGGAACAGTGATATTATGGCTCATCGGACTTATGCACGCCCGCCGCGTTTTGGGTTAGGGTATTTTTGTTTGACTCGAATGAGGCCATAGGCTATTATCGATTGGATATGCGCTAAACAAAGGTATTAAAATTTTGGATGGATCATAATAATGATTGATCGGTCAAATATTGATGAACGGATCGCCAAATGTACTAAGATATTGGATGAAAATCCCGGCTCACAGATTTTCGCCGCTTTAGCGGAAGCTCATCGCAAAAAGGGTGATCTTGATAAGGCCTTTCGCATTTGCCAGAATGGTTTGAAAATCCACCCCGATTATGGTTCCGCTCATCTGGTAATGGCGAAAATTAACATGGATAAGGGGATGTACGATTGGGCCGAGACTGAAGCGGTGCGGGCAGTGGAACTTGACGGCGAAACCCGAACTACCGAATTGCTTCTTTCCGAAATATTTATTTATAAGAATGAGTTTAATAAGGCCTGCCGCCTTCTGGAAAAGCTTCATGAGGGTGATCCGGAAAATGTGCATATTAAGAAGCTGCTTGAAATTGCCCGGAAAATACCCCTTGAACAACCAAATCAACCGGATGCAAATCATGTTGCGCCTGCTCCACAAGCCCCTACGGTAAGGATTTCACCGACACCTCAAGAGCGCGACCATCCGGCTCCGGTACAGACAATAACTCAAGAGGCTCCTCCGGTTCAGGCCGATATGAACTATAAGCAAATGTTGAGAGCCCTGGTTGAGACGCCCGGGATCGAGGGAGTATTGATAATAAATAGTGACGGTCTGGTCATTGAATCGATTTGGAATGTGTCGGGCGATACGGATTTGGTCGGAGCCCTTGCTGTTGAAACGGCGCGGTTTACGACTATTCAAATACGAGAAGGCGGATTTGGGCAATTACAATCAATGATGATAGAAACACCCAAATCCTTGTATTATATGGCCGGCATAAAGGGTAAATTACTTGCAATAGTATGTACCGAATCGATTAATCTCGGTTCTCTTAAGATGAAACTGACTAATTTGTTGCCACGGCTGACGCAGTAATCAAAAGGATCTGTTATGGAAAAGAATATTAAAAGTCTTATACTGCTCGCATCGCTGATTTTGGTAGTGATACCGATGGTTATTTTCCCCAATAAATTGGGATTGCCGTTATTATCGGCTTCGGCCTTATATATGCTCTATGAGATGGCGTTCTACGGTTTCGTTTTATATTCCTTCCGCAGAGAGATTCCGCTGATAACTATTCTGATTGGTTCGGCGCTAACAATGGTGTTTCGGATGGGATTGGGGGCAGCGTTTGGCCTGGCTATTATAATAATGTATGGACTCGATAGCTCGGTTGCTTTTTCTCTCGGAATGGGCAAATATTTACCGGCCATAATACTTCATGTAGTTTCAGCTCCTTTTGTTTTACGCCCGGCGTATTTGCATTTAGCATCCAGTTTGAATCCTGAAAGGCCGAAAAAATTCGTTTTTGAACCTCATATTGAAGAGAAAGAGACTGTTTCCTCTGAAATCACCGAGCCTATTGCCCCTTTACAGTCGCAAAGTTTCAGTGAAATGGAGACCGATAAGCAGATATTTGAAGTTACATCGACCCCACAAGCGGATGGCGATAATCAACTGGAGAGGGCTGTGCAGTATATCGGAGAATCAGCCGCGGTTAAGATGTCGCTCCTTATAGATGAAGAAGGTCTTACTCTGGCTAATTTTAGTCGCTGTGATGAAGATATAGAATTGTGGGCTCCGGCCGCGATCATTATTGAAAATGAAAATCGAAGATTATTGAATCACTTTAGTCCGGTAGGAAATCCCAGTAAGCTGGATATCACGACAAATAATAAGCGTATTATTATGCGTCGGATAGAGAGATTTATCTTGATGGTTATGACTGAAGAAAATATAGATGAGACCATTCATATTCGAATGGCTCAGGCTGCGGATATGATCAGAAAATATATCAATGAACGATACAGCCCGGCTTTGTTTGTCAGGGTGGAGGATCAATATGTATCAAATTCTTGAGGGACTAAACAAGACGAGCGGAATAATCGGCAGTATGGTTGTTGGTAACGATGGAATTGTTATCGCGGCCGACCTCAACACTCAAATTGAAGAGGATGCGATCGGCGCCCTGGCTGCGTCGGTTATTTCCAATGTGCAAAAATCGCTTGATCGGCTCCAGTCGCCGCCCTTGAAGCAGGTTACGGTTGAAGCTGACAACGCCAAGTTATTTTTCAGTGAAGTGGAAATGGGTGTTTTGGTAGTTATTACTGAGCCGGAAGTCAATATTGGATTAGTCCGGCTGGAAATCAAAAACGCGATAAGTAAATTAAATAATCAGGAAGCAGTTTACTAAGAGAAGATACATGGTATCAATAAATTACGCATCGAGAGAAGTTAGCTGTAAAATCGTCTATTACGGTCCCGGTTTATCGGGTAAAACGACAAATTTGCAATATGTGCATGCCAAGGTGCCGTCTGATACGAAGGGTAAGTTGATTTCGCTGGCAACGGACTCTGACCGGACTTTGTATTTTGATTTCCTACCAATTAATATTGGAAAGATAAACGGTTTTGACGCCAAATTTCAGCTCTATACGGTACCTGGACAGGTTTATTACAATGCCACCAGAAAGCTCGTCTTACGCGGTGCTGACGGAGTTGTTTTTGTGGCCGATTCGCAACCGGATAAACTGGATGAAAATATCGAATCACTGAATAATCTTAAGGAAAACCTGGCCGAATACGATTTCAAGATCGATGAAATGCCGTTTGTCATTCAATATAATAAACAGGACTTACCCGGAGTGTTAAGCGCAGAAGAGCTTCATGCCGCTCTAAATGCCTGCAACTGGCCTGAATTTTGTGCTTCGGCGACAGAAGGTTTTGGCGTCTTTGACACCCTGAAGTGTATTTTGAAGTTGGTATTGGATAAGGCCAAATCAGCTGGAGCAGGCACCCAGCCCAGCCAACCTGCCGCAGCCCCGGCTCAACCTAAGGCAAACGCCGCATCGGCTCTTCAGCCTCAAGCTATTCCTCAATCACCGCCTCCGCCGATTCCTCAGCCTCAGGCACAGCCGGCCCCGTTACCTCAATCCGGGCCTGTTCAACCGCCTCCGGAACCGATTGCTCAACCAGCACCAGCGCCGGCCTCCATCGTTCCTGAAAAACCTGTCCACCCGATACCCCAGCCGGTCGCTCCGGCCGCGTCTATGACTCATAATACGTCGGTTCCATTGGAGCAGGTCACGCAGCAGACGGTTGTGCCGCCCGTGCCCGAATCCCCGGAACAGCCCGTTGAATTTCAGCGCGAGCCGGTGGAGCAAAATATAGAAAAAGCTCCGCCTCCCAAGCCCGCTTACAGGCCGTTCCCGGGCAATACGACGGAAGATGAAGAACGAATGAAAGTAACGCGTCAAACGAAAAGTGATAAATTAGAAATAACCAAAGCCGAAACTAATAATCCGAGCATCGGGGATGAAGAAAAGGTTCAGTCTTCACATCCTCAAATGGCGCCTTCGCTGCGAGCCGAATCGACCGAAAAACCCCAAAAGTGGTCATTCTTCAAGCGATTGTTTGGATTAAAATAAAGGGGAGGAAATTCCCGTGAGTGATGATAGTCTGATATTATATGAGGAAGAGATCGAGCGGATTGATTCTTTATTGACCAAACTTTTGAAGGGCGCGGAAGCGAAATGCGCCCTATTGGTTGATAAGGACGGCCACCTCATCACGCGCCAGGGATTTACGCACTCCCTGGATACGACCGCCCTGGCGGCGCTACTGGCCGGTTCGTTTGCTTCAACCAAAGAGATCGCTCGACTGGTTGGAGAATCTGAATTTTCGGTCTTGTTTCATCAGGGCAAGAAAGACCATATCCACATGTCAATCGTGGGCGAGCGTTCGATAATGGTTGTGATTTTTGACGATCGCACAACAATAGGTATGGTCCGCCTGTACTCCAAGGAAGCATCGGAAGAGTTGGCCAAAGTGTTTACACAAATTTCGGATCGTTCCCACCAGGAGCATCCGGAAGTGTCAGCCGATTTTGCTGCCTCGGCGGGCGATAAGCTGGATGATATATTTAAGGATTGAACCTGAGCAGAAAGCAAATCGCGGCCGCCGCGGCAGGGAAGGCGCGGCGTTGATATATTAGTTTAGCGCATCGCCCCCTGATCCCGCCCGCGTTCCGCGGATTTATATACAGGGCACATTTACAGGAAAGTATACATGCATCACCGGAGAGACATTAATGTCCGCTGAATTAGGAGCCATGCTGGTAAAGGCCGGCAAAATTTCCGAAGATCAATTGGAAAAAGCGCTGGCCATGAAAGAGCAAAATAAGGAACATTTTGGCGAAGCTCTCGTCAAAGTGGGAGCTATTGGCAGCGAGGAAGAGCTTTCCGATTTTATCAGCAAGCAATTGAATATGGGGTCATTACGTCTCGCTGACGTAGAGTTAAACCCTGAAATTGTTGCCCTGATTCCCAGTGATATTGCCCGGAAATTTAATGTTATCGCCGTTTCAAAGCTCAAGAAAACTCTCATCGTCGCCATTGCCGACCCTAATAATGTTTATGTCCTTGACGCCATTAAATTTATCACCGGATGCAATGTACAGCCGGTTATTTCTCCCGAAAATTCCATCAACAAGGCAATTGAAAAATATTATCGTTCGGATAGCGGGGTTAGCGAAATCCTCAAAGGTCTTGAAGATGAAGAAGAACTCGAAGTCGTTTCCGTTTCCGAGGACGAGCTCAGCGAAAGCGATTTGCAGTCGGCGGTTCAGGACAAGCCGTTGGTTCGCCTGGTTGATTCAATTATCAAAGAAGCGGTCCGTACCGGGGCATCCGATATTCATATCGAAATGTACGAAAGACGGATTCGCGTTCGCTATCGAATCGATGGTAACCTTAAGGAGATGGATCCGCTGCCGTTCAAATACCGGGCGGCGATTATATCTCGTATAAAAATCATGTCGGAGCTGGATATTTCCGAACGGCGTTTGCCCCAGGACGGACGCATCAAAATTAAACTCGATAATCGCACCGTTGACCTGCGTGTTTCGGTGTTGCCGACCATTTTTGGCGAGAAGGTGGTTATGCGAATTTTGGATCCGCAGGCTTTGATGGTCGATATGACCAGGCTCGGATTTACCGAATATTCGCTGAAACGATTCGATAACGCTATTCATCTACCGTTCGGGATTATTCTGGTAACCGGGCCGACCGGTTCCGGTAAGACGACGACGCTATATTCGGCTTTGAAACAGATCAATACTGAAGATATTAATATCATGACCGCCGAAGACCCGGTGGAGTTTAACTTCGACGGAATTAATCAGATAGCCGTCAAATCGGATATTGGTCTGACGTTCGCCAGAGCGCTACGGTCTTTCCTGCGACAGGACCCCGACGTAATCATGGTCGGTGAGATTCGAGATGGTGAGACGGCCGAGATCGCCATCCGCGCGGCGCTAACCGGACACCTTGTATTTTCGACCCTGCATACCAACGACGCGCCCTCATCGATAAATCGACTTATCGATATGGGCATACCCAACTATCTGGTATCTTCGGCAACGCGGTTGATTATGGCTCAGCGTATGACGAGAAAATTATGTCTCAATTGCAAGAGAGAATATACTCTCACCGATGAAGATATTCAGAACCTCGACGTTCCCGAGAGCTGCATCACAACCCGGGATGTTTTTGAATCGCCCGGCTGCAATGATTGTAACGGCACCGGTCAATCGGGTCGAGCCGGTATTTTCGAAGTTATGCCGGTTTCGGCGGCAATTGAAGATTTAATACTGAAAAATGCCACCGATGTTCAAATTCGAAACGAGGCTATTGAAGAGGGCATGCTGACATTGCGTATGGCCGCGCTTGATAAGATGATGAACGGCTTGATCAGTCTCAAAGAAGTCTTCGCCGTGACGGGTACGTAAAAGACCGAAATTCCTTTTAACAATCCATCAATAATTATTGAGAATAAGAATTAAGCCTCTTAAAAATGTCATGCCGGAAACTTTACCCAACTTGTTTAAGCACAACAGCTTATTATTATTGTTTTAAATCGGTGTCACTTAAGATTTTCTATTGATTTACCGATAAAATTAATGATACGATAGAGGCGCAATTCCGCTATTTATTTAGTTGCTTTATTTTAGGAGATAACATGGTAACCTTGAGAGATCTTCTCCAGGAAATGGTTAAGAAGGGGGCCTCCGATTTGCATCTTACGGTTGGGATTCCGCCTATGACCAGAATTGATGGAAATTTGGTTCGGACCGAGCATGAAGTTTTGACTGCTGAAATGACTTTGAAGCTGGCTTATAGCATCATGAATGAGAAACAGCGGAAAAAATTCGAAGAAAACAATGAGCTGGATTTGTCGTTTGGCCTTGAGAGTTTGAGTCGATTTCGTTGCAATGTTTTTCGTCAACGGGGAAACATTGCCGTGGCCATAAGGCAAATTCCATTTAAGATAAAAACTTTTGAAGAACTGGGATTGCCGAAAGTAGTTTCCGAAATGGCGAATTTACCGCGCGGTTTGGTTCTCGTAACCGGTCCGACCGGTTCGGGCAAATCGACTACATTGGCTGCTATTATTGACAAGATTAATCGTGAGCGGCATGAACATATTTTGACTGTTGAAGATCCGATTGAATATTTGCATCGGCATAATAACTGTCTTGTAAATCAAAGAGAGGTATTCAGCGATACGCCATCGTTCGCGTCGGCGTTAAAATACGCTTTGCGTGAAGATCCCGATGTTGTTCTTGTCGGTGAAATGAGAGATCTGGAAACAATCGAGGCGGCTTTGAATATTTCAGAAACCGGCCATCTCGCATTCGCGACTCTGCATACCAACTCGGCCGCCGAATCAATAAACCGCATTATCGATGTATTCCCGACCAATCAACAGGAACAGATTCGGGTTACCTTATCGTTCACACTGCAGGCGGTTGTTGCCCAGCAATTAATCCCCCGCATGGGCGGCGGGCGAGCGCTGGCATTGGAAGTGATGGTATGTACGCCCGCCATCCGGGCCATTATTCGCGACGATAAGATTCATCAAATATATAGTATGATTCAGTCAGGGCAGAAGTATGGGATGCGCACGATGAATATGTCTCTGGCCGAATTATATCGTACGGGGAAAATAACCATGAATGACGCGACGGGACGCAGTTCCAATCCGCAGGAATTGAATGAGCTTTTATCCAGACAACCGTCGCCCGCGTTTGCGTAAGGAGTAAATTGTATGCCGGAATTTGAATATAAAGGTAAGACATTGGCCGGAGCCCAGGTCAGCGGTACGCTAAAGGCTAAGAATCAGCAGGATATGGAAAGAGTTCTCAGGCAGAATAGAATACTTGTTTCCAGTATTCGCAAAAAACCGGCGGATATAGCGATCAAATTCGGTACCGGAATAAAAAAGCAGGATATTTCCCGCTTTACTCGTCAATTCGCGACCATGATCGGTGCCGGCTTGCCGATGATTCAATGTCTGGAGATTCTTGCTTCTCAGGTCGATTCGGTTGAACTGCGCAAAGTGTTAAATAAAGTAAAGGAATCGGTGCAGGGCGGCACAACTTTGTCTGACGCTTTGGCCCGTCATCCCAAAGTATTCGATCAGCTATATACCAATATGGTTGAAGCGGGCGAGATGGGCGGCGCTCTTGATGTGATTCTCGTCAGGCTGGCGGTTTATCGTGAAAAAGCCGATGCCTTGATACGCAAGGTTCGCGGGGCGATGATGTATCCGATCGTTATCAGCGTCGTGGCGACCGGTGTTACGATCGCTATGCTGACTTTCGTCGTACCCGTGTTTGCCAAAATGTTTGAAGGTCTCGGGTCGGAATTGCCGGGACCGACTCAAGTCATTTTGGGAATATCGAATTTTCTGGAAACAAGGTTTATGCATATTATAGGCGCCATAATCGCTCTTATTGTCGGCTATAAGCTTTACGTCAAAACGCCCAAAGGCAGGTATAATACCGATAAGGTTTTTCTGGCGTTTCCCATTTTGGGTACACTTCTCAAGAAATCAGCGATTTCAAGGTTTTCGAGAACCCTGGGAACCTTGCTCTCATCCGGTGTTTCGATCCTGGAAGCGCTTGATATTACCGCCAAAACGGCCGGAAATAGAGTAATTCATGACGCTATCAAAAAATCAGTCTTATCCATTGCCGAAGGTGATACAATTACCGCTCCTTTGAAGGAAACCGGCGTATTTCCTCCGATGGTAACGCAGATGATTTCAGTCGGTGAAAAAACGGGCGGATTGGATGAGATGTTAAACAAGATTGCCGATTTTTATGACGAGGAAGTGGACGCCGCGGTGACGGCTCTGACATCGATTATTGAACCAGTGGTAATTGTATTTATGGGTATTATTATTGGCGGTATTTTGATTGCGATGTATTTACCGATGTTCGACATCATAGGAAAAATCTAAGCGGATTGGGCGGGCCGGTCGGCCCGCCTTTTTCTTATGAGTCTATCACAGACATATCCCGGGATTAATGTTGGCTGGTTTGCGCCGTTGCGGCTGATGAATTTTTGCCTTATATTCTGGGCTATCGTTGGATGGCTTGGGTTTCCTTCATATACTCAGACTTCATTTTATTTGTATTGCTTCGTTACCCTGGCGGCTTTGATTTCCCAGGTATTCCTGCGCCGTACCGACTATCGACTGCTGTTTCGGGTTCTAATCGCGCTGACGTTTGTGGCTGAAATCGTCAATGAGGCGGGCATTGTATATTCGACGGGGAGTCTCTATTCGCCGTTTTCAATACTGTTTTTACTTACGATCGTTTCGTCGGCCATGGTCTATCGCCTGGTCGGAACGTTGTTAATCGCTACTTGCGCAAGTCTTACTTTTGCTTTTGTCACCGGGATAAATATAAATCTTCCGGTTCAGGAAAACCTGTTTTCGCAACCGTTGGGCGGGAGTTTTTTTAATGCCGATGACGCGCATTTTTATTCCACCTTTTTGCATATTTTGATATTCTACCTGGTTGCCTTTATTGCCGGGTATCTCGCCGAAAAGCTGCAATCCAAGGGTATTGAGCTCGACTCGGCTTCGGCTGCCCTCAAAAAGGCAAGACTGGAAACCGGGGATATTCTCTGGCATTTGAATTGTGGTTTGGTAACGATTGATCAGGATGGTGAAATCGTCTATTTTAATCGAACCGCCGAATCAATTTTGGGATTGAGTGAAGCGGAAGTTTCCGGAAAGCATTGTCGTGGAATTTTCGTAAATCAATTGACACCTCTCAGCGAAAATCTAATGGCTGTCCTGAATTCCCAGCAACGATTGTCGCGTTCTGAATTTGTTATAAAACGCGGCGACAGCACAGAGGTCCCGATCGGTTTATCGACCTCGACTCTTTATGATGAGAAATTTGATACGCGCGGAGTGATTGCCATCTTTCAGGATTTAACCGAAGCGAAAATGTTTGAGCAAAGAATAAGGCAGGCCGATAAAATGGCCGCCATCGGTGAATTGTCGGCCTGCATTGCTCATGAGATTAGAAATCCCCTGGCATCAATCTCCGGATCGGTGGAGGTTCTCAAGAATTCTTTATATCTTGAGGGCGATAATGATAAACTGCTTTCATTAATTATCAAGGAATCAACCCGGCTGAACAAAATCCTTTCCGACTTTCTTCTCTACGCATGTATCAATCGCCTTGAATTGCGAAAGGTAGAGATTCTCGGGCTTATTTCGGAAGTGATTGAAGTAGCTCGTCGTCACCCGTCTTATAGAAATAATATTCGCATCCGGCCCATTTCGCATGAAAATGTAGTTTACATTTCCGGGGATGAAGACTACTTAAAGCAGATGCTGATAAATCTTCTAGTAAATGCATTCGAAGCCATAGGTGATTCCGGGGGCAGCGTTCAAATTGAAACGGATGCCGAATTGGATAACGGAGAAATAAAATTATCCGTTCGAGATACCGGGCCGGGCATTCCTTTTGAGCAACTGGGGAAGGTCTTTATGCCTTTTCATTCTACAAAAAAATCCGGCTCCGGACTCGGGTTATCAATAGTCTCACGCCTGGCCGACGCGATGGAAGGGCGTGTTGAGGCATCATCCGAGCTCGGATTGGGTACCGAGTTTTGTCTATATCTCAAAAAATACGATAAGGCGAATCTCAATGCCGAAATGGATAATCAAGGACATGAATCAATTACACAATTATCATAAACACATCTGCAACCTCTTAAAGTAATGAACATAAATCTCAAGGAACTTTTGCTTGATTTTTGGGTGTAATGTCTTAATTTGTGGCCAAATTCAACAGAGGTAACATATATGAACAAAGCGGCGTTGATCTTTATTTTATATAGTCTGGCGATTATTATGTCAGGCTGTCAGGGCGGGAGTAAAATAGATGTTTCAGGCGAAGAATCTCCGGTCGATACAACACGCCCTATTATTTTCGCCGATAATAATTTCCTTCCCATCGATATAGACATGATGGCTCAGAGGTTTAATGAAGATCAAATGCCCATGTCGAAAACAGTCATTGATTCTGTGACGGCTATTGAGACCGTCTATAATTTACTGCTCGATTCACTCCTCGCGGTGGACGCGGCTAATTTTGATTTGTCCACTCAGCCATTGTTGGAAAAACAATATAAAGACATGTACGACGATTTTCTGATACGGTTCTTTTATGATAATCATATTGTCGCGAATGTAGTAGTTGACGATTCGATGGTTTATGTTACATACGAGCAGATGAAAGAAAGATTTATCAGTCCGGAGAAATATCGCGCCCGCCATATTGTCATATCAGGATATAATCTTAAATCAGGAGAGGATTCGCTAAAATATAAAGGTAAATCGGACGCCGAACTGGATGCTCTCGCCAGGGATATGGTAATGGAGTTGAGGCAAAGAGCGATTAATGGAGAAGGATTCGATACCCTGGCGATCATGTATTCGTATGACGAACGGAGCGCCGGTATCGGGGGAGATCTGGGTTATTTTGAACTTTCCAAGATGGTCGCGCCCTTTGATTCCGCGATCCAGCACACACCGGTGGATTCAATATCGGGAGTCATAAAAACCAAATATGGATGGCACGTGATAAAGGTCGAGGATCATACTGAAGAGCATTATACCCCGGTCGATTCATTATATGATGGAATATTAGAGTATTTGAAAAAACAGCAAGCCACTATTAACGGGCAAGCATTTTTGGATACTCTAAGGGCTGATGCGAATATTTATTTTGATACCGCGGCAATAGCAATTAATGATACATTGCATGAATATTCAGATATTTTGGCGATTGTAAACGCGGATGACCCGGGTAATCGGGTTGATACGATAACATTTAATGAATATCGCGCCCAAATAGGTCTCTATATGAAAAGAAATGGCCTGGCATATCCCCTCGGTATCTCCGATAAGATTGAGGCTATTCGTGAATTTGTGTTGAAATACGTGATTATTGCCTATGCCACGGAACATGGCTACGCCGATCATCCTGATTTTCGAAAATGGTCTGATGGGACTATTTTAAAGTATGGAGTGGCTACTCTCAAAAAAGATTTACTGGAGGATGGTTACGAGCTGACTGAAGATGAGCTTTTAAGATATTATAACGACAATATTGAAAAATACAGGGCCGATAGGCCCTTAAAAGTACAACATGTAATATTTTCTGATTCAAGTTTGGCTATCCATGTTCGCGATGTTGCCAATTCTGGCGCCGATTTTATGGAACTGGTCGATCAATACTATCCGGGTGACCCGGATATCAAACGGGCCGCGGCGAATCTTGGATATATTGGGGAAAGGGATATGCCCGGCGCATTCTGGAGGAGAGCGTTGGCAACGAAGGTTGGAGAAGTTTCGCGTCCCGTTAAAACGGAATATGGATATCATATTATCAAAGTTTTGGAAAAGACCCCGGATAAGGAATTTGCGGCGGTAAAATCGGGGATTAGAAAAATGATGCTGGATAATCACAAACATGATCTAATTTGGGAATTTGTTGAAGGCCGGCTGAGCGAACCGCCGAAAATTTATTGGGATAGACTGGGTGATTTATATCGCAAACCGATAAATCCTTAATGATTTCGAGTTATTGTATTAACTTATATGAATGAAGCAGAAGAAATTACGCTGGCGGCAGAATTTATCCGCAAGGGCATTCATCTCTTTGCGCTCGTAATTCCCATTGGTTACGCTTTGGTTGCTTTTCAGACGGCGGTCTTCGGGGTGGCCCTGGCCGCGGTAGTTGCGATACTCATAGACATCTCAAGATTCAGGCAATGGAAAATCTGGAAATATCTTTCGATCATCTTAACACCTATTATCCGGGATCATGAAGTCAAAGGCGGATTTACCGGCGCCAGTTATATTTTAACAACTGCGGCCTTGTGCATCATATTTTTTCCTAAACCGATCGCTATTGCGGCTCTGGTTTTTATAATAATCGGCGATACCGCCGCGGCTCTGATAGGACGCAGGTTTGGAAAACATAAACTTTACAAAAAAAAATCAATTGAAGGCTCGCTGGCGTGTTTGATTTCGTTGGTAGCGGTTTCATTTGTGATTCCGGGATTACCGACGGCAGTTGGCCTGATCGGCGCCTTAACCGCCACTTTAGCCGAAGCTTTTTGCGGCAAATTAGATGATAATTTATTTGTACCGATCAGTTCCGGATTGGTAATGCTGGGGATTATGAATTTAATGAACTATCCGGGAGCGATTTTTTTTGCGGCGTTTTGATTATATTATGAAATATGGAAAAGCGTTGAATAAATTGTATAACGGGGTATTATTATGGGTAAGAATGAATTTATTGATTTAAGATCCGATACCGTCACCAAGCCGAGTGAGGGAATGCGGACGATAATGTCTCAAGCGGTTGTGGGCGACGATGTTTTTGGTGATGATCCAACCGTTAAAGAACTTGAGCGAAAGGTCGCGGAATTATTGAATAAAGAGGCGGCCGTTTATGTTCCTTCGGGGACAATGTCCAATCAAATCGCGTTATATACCACCAGTGACAGGGGCGATGAAATTTTATGTGAGACCGGATGTCATATCGTTAATTATGAAGCCGCGGCGCCCGCGGCGATTTCCGGACTTCTGGTACATTTATTGCCCGGAGATAAAGGCATCCTGTCGGCGGAAACGATAGAGCAAAATATCAGACCGATAAATATTCATTGCCCACGAACGAAAATAGTCGCGCTGGAAAATACTCATAATCGCGCTGGCGGGACAATCTATCCCAAAGAAACAATTGCGGAGATCGAAAAGGTCGCCCGGAAAAACGATCTCTGGATGCATCTTGATGGTGCCCGACTCTGGAACGCTCATGTGGCGACCGGGATTTCGCTGGCGGAATATGCTTCATATTTTGATTCAGTTTCGGTGTGCCTGTCAAAGGGACTTGGTGCCCCTATCGGTTCGGTTCTTTCGGGCTCGGAGGAATTTATTGAGCGGGCGAGACGGACGCGGAAAATGTTCGGCGGTGGGATGAGGCAAGTCGGGATTATCGCCGCGGCCGGGATTTACGCTCTCGAAAATAATATCTCCCGTCTGGCTTATGACCACATGAACGCAAATACTCTCGCGGCGGGCATGTCTCGTGTCGACGGATTGACGATTGATATGGAAACAGTGCAGACGAATATTGTTATCGTTGATATTGATCCGGAGATATATACGGCTGAGACATTTATTGAGGCGCTCAGGAAAGAGGGAGTTTTATGCGTGCCGTTCGGCTCCGCTCGAGTTCGATTTGTCACTCATCTTGATGTTAATGAAGAAGATTGCAAAAAAGCGGTCGAAGCCGTCGCCAAAGTTATGTCGGCCGCCGGATAAATTCGAAAAAAATAATAAAGCCCGAATCCAAAAGGATTCGGGCCGGAAGAAGTCATGAAAAAGGATGGTGTTGTATGCGCAACTATCCTTTGTCAAACCCTCAATATAGAGGGCAATGTTTTTTACGATTGAACCTTAAGGATGTTCCCAAACAGGGAAGTGATTTTCGAATAGATTAATAATTGTTGACAAAACCTAAGGATAAACGGAAATGGATAAAATAAAATTTACAATTCTGGGATCGTCAGCGGGGATGCCGCAGGCTGACCGGGTTAATTCGGGTTATGTTTTGGATGTTGATGATGGACTTAATCAATTTGACTGTGGAGGAGGAGTGTCTTCGGCGTTTCGACGGCAGGGCTTTGATCCTATTGATGTAAAATCAATAGTTATTTCGCATACTCATCCTGACCATATATCCGATTTGCCGCTTTTTGTTCAGATGCAGTATCTGGCGGGGAGGCGGGATTCGATTGATATTTATCTCCCTTCTGAAATCATCCGGCCGATTAGGGATTATTTTCATGCCCTATATCTTTTTCCGGAAAAGTTGCCGTTTGAAATAAATTTCCTGCCGGTGAACAAAGGGGACACTATCAATCTTGATGGTATTTCTATTCACCCCATTCTCAATACGCATCTTATCGGTCATGCTGATTTGATTAAAGATTTTGGATTTAAAAATCAGATGCAGTGTTTTTCGTATTTGATTCACGCCAGCGACAAATCAATAGTTTATTCGGCTGATTTGGGCTCAGAGAAGGATTTGGGAGCTTATCTGACTGATGTCGATTTGCTCGTAGTCGAATCAACCCATATTGAAATTGCGAGTATGATAGATATGGCTCTGGATTACAATGTTGGAAAAGTCGTTTTGACTCATCTCGCCGAAGATTTTGATACCAATGGTGCAATCGCGCAGGCCCAAAAAGCCGGATATAAGAATCTTATTATTGCTCAGGATGGAATGCGAATTAAACTTTAAGATTAGAATTCAATATTTCCAGATATAATAAATTATTACGAATAACCAGAAAATTGTCGCGGTATAGATGCCGAGCATGAAATTACCGCAGTAAAACGGCCTCTTTTTCATCGCTTTGGGGGTCTTAAGATCGGCGTGACAATGCGGACAGCGAACGGCGCTTTTGTCAATAAATTCCCTGCAGAAAGGGCAGGTTTTGGTATTGCGGGCATTGTCGGAGTCGAATAGCATCAGTTATCCTGATAAATTGTCAATATTTTTTGCCGTCAGGTCACACCCGCCTTCGGCGTCCAAGACCTGACGGAACATATTTAGATTGCCGCGTCGTCCCGCTTTCACGGGACTCCTCGCAATGACCCTCCGATACTTTTTCAACATGCTCTGAAGAATCTGGCAAGTTTACTCATCCTTTTTTGCGTCATCGCTTGAGCCTGAAGCCGCAAAGCCGATATTTGATTGCTGCTCTTTGCCGTGTATTTTGATTTCGCCGAACTGGTTTTCGAATTTTTTAATATTGTCCTCCAACGCTCCCAGAAGCATTTTGGCGTGCGATGGAGTCATAATAATTCGCGAATAGACCTTGCCTTTACGAGTCCCCGGCATAAGGCGGGCGAAATCGAAAATAATCTCCGAAGGCGAATGTGAGATCAGAGCCAGGTTGGAGTAAATTCCTTCAGCTTCCTTGTCGCCCAATTCAATATTAATCTGCGGTTTCTGCGGTTTCATAAAACCTCCGTTCCAAAGCGGTCATCGTGTGAAAAATGTAATTAAAGCCAAGCGCCAATTCGCTTGCGATTTGAATAAAAGCTAATATATTATCGGATTAAGTCAACCAAAATCAAGGTTCGGACTCAATGACGATTGATAAGATGAAAGCCAAATCGATAATAGATAATATTGGCGGAAATGAAATCGCCGTCATCGGCGATGTTATGCTCGATGAATACCTCTGGGGAGAAGTCGAACGGATTTCGCCTGAGGCGCCGGTTCCGGTCGTTCAGATTAATCGCGAATCATCGTCGCCCGGGGGCGCGGCCAACGTGGCAGCCAATATCATCGGATTGGAGGATAAACCGCTTTTAATCGGAATAGTCGGCAACGATAGCCCGGCGTCGATTCTCGATTGGCTGCTCCGCGAACAGGGCATTGATACGGCCGGGTTAGTAACCAATCCTCAACGACCAACGACGATAAAAACAAGGATTATCGCTCATAATCAGCAGGTTGTCAGGGCGGATAAAGAGGTTCGGTCGGATATTTCGGAAGAAATGGAATCCCGGGTGATGTCGCTTCTTGACGCTCGAAAGGATGGATTGAAAGCGATCATTATTTCCGATTATGGCAAAGGTATGATAACCAAATCGCTCTTGAAAGAGTTAATAGATTTCAGTCTCAAAGAAGACATTTTTATCGCCGTCGACCCCAAGGATGGAAATTTTCCGCTTTACGGAAAAGTATCTTTGATAACTCCCAATCATCATGAGGCGGGACGCGCTTTTGGGCTTAAAATAACCGATGAGGAGTCATTAAAAACCGTCGGTGAAGGGTTGATGAAAAAACTCGATCCTCTCTCAATATTGGTCACTCTCGGCCTGAAGGGGATGGCTCTTTTTCAAAGGGGCAGTGACCTACAGATTATTCCTACAATGGCTAGAAAAGTATATGATGTTACCGGCGCCGGAGACACGGTAATCGCCTCTTTTGTTTCAGCAATCGCTGCCGGAGCTTCGTTGGAAGAGGCGACCGTTATTTCCAATCAGGCGGCCGGAGTTGTGGTTGGGGAAGTCGGGACGGCCTTTATCACAAAGAGTAAGCTGACGAACTCATTTGCGGAAAGTATATAGCTGTTCATGAGTGATATTATAGGCAAATTAGCGGCGCGAAAAAATATCGGAAAATTATGCACGCGTTTGCGAGCACGCAGACAAAAAATCGTATTCACCAACGGTGTATTTGATATTTTGCATATCGGTCATGTCCGTTATTTGCGGAAGGCAAAAGCACTCGGTGACGTTTTGATTATCGGGTTGAATACCGATAAATCGGTCAAAAAATTTAAGGGGTCAGGCAGGCCCTTAAATCGTCAATCGGATCGCGCCGGAGTGTTATCTGCTCTGGAATGTGTTGATTATATCGTTTATTTTTCCGAACCGACGCCGCTAAAACTAATTCAGCTAATTCGACCGGATTTCCTCGTCAAAGGAGCTGACTATAAAATTAAAGATATAGTGGGAGCGGATTTTGTAAAATCCAGTGGCGGGAAAGTTATACGGATAAAATTATCTGTCGGTCGCTCCACCACAAATCTTATAAAAAAGATAAAAAGTCTGTGACAAGAGATTTTTATTTCAGGCTTATGAAAGCGGAATATAGCTCACTTTGATTGTATAAACAGGAAAAAGGGCGCCCTCAAGGTTTTTCGTAAGTTTTTTGGAGAATTACCACAAAGAGAAGATCGGAGTTAGATATGACGGAAATTACACGCAGGAAGTTCCTTAAAACGGGGGCTAAAGGAGCCGTTTTAATCAGCGTACCATATTTCTTCAGGCTAAATCCAATGGCGGTGTTAGCAGCCCCGGAAGATGATTTGATGTCGGTATCCGATTATTTTCAGCATTTTGGCGTTAATGGAGCCATTATTAGGGAAGTTATGGAAACGGCTCTGTCGCGCGGTGGAAACTATTGTGACCTTTTCTTTCAACACAGTATTAATACTTACATCGGTTTGGAAGATGATGTTGTTAGCCGAGCTTCAACCTCGGTGGATTTTGGAGTTGGTATACGAGTGTTGAAAGATGATCAAACCGGTTATTCATTTACCGAGGAAATAACCCCCGAAGCGATGAAATTGGCGGCCCGAACCGCGGCCAATATTGCCTCCGGTCCCGCAGGTACGACGGCGACTCAGTTCTCGGCCAGAATACCGGCCGATTATTATCCGATTCGAACATCCTGGGAGTCGGTTGAGATTGACAAGCGTATTCCCTTGATACAAAAGGCGGGAGAATTGGCTCAATCCAAAGACTCTCGGATAGTTAAAACCAGGGCATATTTGAGCGACGGGGTATCTTATATGTTGTTGGCCACCTCGGAAGGTGTCGTTTCCTATGATTATCAGCCAATGATGAGGATAAGCATCTCATGCACTGCCGAACAAAACGGTAAACGTGAAAACGGCTCCCATAATCTCAGCGGGAGAAGGGGAATTGAATTTATCACCGATGATAAAATCGAGTATATGACCCAAAAAGCGGTGGATCAAACGGTCGGTCTATTCGATGCGGTTAAACCGGAAGCCGGGGAGATGCCGGTTGTTTTAGCGGCGGGGAGTTCCGGAATATTGTTGCACGAGGCGATTGGCCATGGGATGGAAGCCGATTTCAATCGCAAGGGAACTTCGATTTTTGCGGATAAGATGGGCAAAAAGGTCGCGGAGAATTTTGTATCAATAGTGGATGACGGTACAAATCAACATATGAGAGGTTCCATAAATATCGATGACGAAGGAAACGAGAGCCAAAAAACGGTTCTGGTAGAAAACGGTATCCTCAGAAGTTACCTTCATGATCAAATTAGCTCCAGGTATTATAAAGTTAAGCCGACCGGTAACGGTCGCCGCCAGTCGTTCCGCCATCAGCCCCTGCCCAGAATGAGAAATACTTATATGCTGCCGGGGCCTTATAAAAAAGAAGAAATTATTGCCAGCGTGAAAAAGGGCATTTTCGCCGAAACATTTGCCGGTGGACAGGTGAATATTGGACCCGGCGATTTCTCGTTTTACGTTAAAACCGGTTTTCTAATCGAGGAAGGCAAAGTTACCCGGCCGGTAAAAGATATTAATATCATAGGAAATGGGCCAGAAGTTCTGGGCCGGATATCAATGGTCGCCGATGATTTTAAATTTGCCGAAGGCGGCTGGACTTGCGGTAAATCCGGTCAGAGAGTACCTGTTTCAGTAGGATTGCCTTCCGTTTTAGTCTCATCAATCACAGTCGGCGGAGTAAATTAACCCAATGCGTTTAGATATAGAAAGGAATTTTAAATATGAGAATTACTTTGCTTGACGAGCTGGATCTGGCGCATTGGGTTACCGTTAACGCCAAAAGGGAAGGTGTCAAAGATGTTGCCGTCGATATTTCAAAATCTCGGGAGGTGAGCGTCAGTTTTCGCGACGGCAAGATGGATGAACTTAAAGAATCTACGCGGAAATCGATGACCCTCGGTATTTATGTCGATAACAAATATTCCAGCCATACTACCAACGATATGAGGCGTGATTCAGTGATTGAGTTTATTAAAAAGGCGGTAGCTATGACAAAATATCTCGGGGAAGATAAATATCGGCAATTACCCGACCCGAAATATTTCCAGGATATGGAATATCAGGACCTGCAAATTCGAGACGTGTCTTATGAGACTATTCAATCCAATCAAAGAGTTGAATTGGCACGGACTTTGGAAGAAGGAGGTCGTCAAAGAAGTGACAAAGTGATTTCCTGCACCGGAGAGTACGGTGATAATTTTACCGAATCTCTTAAGGTGACAACCAATGGATTTGTCGGTGAGAAAATCTCGACTTCGTTTTATGCTTATTGTGATGCGTCTATCAAAGATGATCAGGGTAATATTGTTGAGGGATCCGATAACACAAATATGCGGCATTTTGAGGATCTGGATAATTCTGGAAAAATCAGCCATACCGCGGTCGATCGAGCCCTGAGGAAAATCGGGCAAAAGAAAATCGCTTCCGGCGTTTATGATATGATTGTGATCAATCGCCGTGCGAGTCGGATATTGGGGACTGTCCTGAGGTCGCTGTCGGGTCGTTCGCTCCAGCAGAAAAATTCTTTTCTTATTGACATGTTGGATAATAAAATAGCATCGGATATTCTTACCATAGTTGATGACCCTTTTATACCCAGAGGCATCGGTTCGCGCCTGTATGACCGGGAAGGGATGGCGGCTCACAAAAGATCCATAATTGAGAATGGGGTATTAAAATCATATCTTATTGATTCATATTATGGCCGGAAACTGGGAATGGAGCCTACCGGGGGAGGGACATCTAATCTTATTCTAAATTATGGAGAAAAATCCCTGGATGAAATGGTAGCCGAAATGAAACGAGGCATTTTGGTAACCGGTTTTCTTGGGGGAAGTTCCAACGAAACAACGGGAGATTTTTCATACGGCGTCAACGGATTTTTGATTGAGGATGGAAAAGCTATTCAGCCAATCAATGAGATGAATATTTCGGGGAATTTCAAAGACCTGTTGAATCGATTAACGGAAATCGGGAATGATCCCCACCTCATTTCGTCTCAAAGATTTGCCAGCCTTAAATTCGAGGATGTTCAATTCAGCGGACTTTAGACAAGTGATAATAGATTCTTACTCGGAGGCGGATTAAGACCCGTCTCTTTTTATTTGATATGCATAACAAAGTCTCATATAATTAATTATGCAAAGCAAGCCAGAATCCGGAATTTATGTTAAAGGGAATGATTCATGCGAAAAGTATATATAATGATTTTTGTCCTTGCGATTTTAGGTATTTTCTTAGTGCTTAATGCCTGTGAGTCGGAAAAAATATCCCGGGAGATTCCTTTAGAAGTATTATTTAGTGTTAGTGAAATCGCAAATCCGCTGTTATCACCAAATGGGGATAAAGTCGCCTATTTGGGTTTAATCGGAAATTTATACAATATTTTTATTTTCGATATTGCCACATCAGAGAAAACGCAAATTACGCATGATGCTCAGCAAGGAATAAAAAGTCATATCTGGTCAGGGGATGGTTCCAGGGTTCTCTATTTGCGTGACGTTGAGAGTAAGGGTTATAACAAATTATTCGATTACGATTTGGCTACTGGGGAAGTCCGCGAGTTGACACCGATGGATGGAATCAATGTACAGATATTAAAAGTAAGTCAGGATTGCCCCAATTCGGTTATTATTAGTTTCGGAAGCATAAATGATTATGCACCGCATGTTTATAAGGTTGATTTGGTAAGCGGGAACTTCGAGCTTATAGCCGAAAACTCGGGCACAGTTTTAGGTTGGTTAATTGATCATGATTTGAATGCTCGCGGAAGTCTTGAGGCAGGTCAGGACGGCCAGTATAATTTCATGGTCACCGATACGGTGGCGGGTAAATGGCGAAAGATTATAACCTGGAATCCCGAGGATATGCTAACCAGCAGCCCGGTTGGATTTTCTGCCGACGGTCAATACGCTTTTATTCTCAATTCGCAGGAGGGGAACACGAGTCGTCTTCAACAAATAAACATAGCTTCAGGAAAGGTAGAGACCATCGCCGAGGATAATATCTTTAACGTTTTTGGCGCTATTTTTCATCCCCGGACCGGCAAAGTTCAGGGTGTTATATTTGAAAAAGAGCGTGAAGAAACGATAATCCTGGATGATGCTATCCGAGATGATATTGAAGCGATAAAAAATTTGCATCATGGGGATTTCTTTATCAGCAGTCGCGATAAAAACGATGAAAACTGGCTGATTGGATTCAAAACCGATAATGGTCCCGTGCCGTTTTATTTGTATAAGCGGAGCAATAAAAAGGCGATTCATTTCTTTAATAATAACACCAATATGGAAAATTATGAGTTCGCGTCAATGGAGTCAATTTCATTTTCCGCCCGTGACGGTTCGACGATATATGGATATATTACTTTTCCCGTTGGTCTGGAAAAAAAGAACCTGCCTTTAGTTGTTTGCGTTCATGAAGGACCCTGGAATCGCGACCGTTGGGTATATGATTCAGAAACCCAATGGCTGGCGAATCGGGGGTATATATGCCTGCAAATTAATTACCGGGGATCGACCGGCTTCGGTAAGAAATTTTATAATGCCGGCAATAAACAGTGGGGAATGGCCATGGTCGATGATCTGGTTGACGGTGTATTATGGGCTGTCGAGAAAGGCTATGCCGATCCAAATCGAGTCGCGATTTGGGGATGGCGATACGGGGGCCATGCGGCGCTGATGGCGGCCATTCGGTATCCTGATGTTTTTTCCTGCGTGGTCGATGTTTGCGGATATTTGAATTTGGAAACTCTCATCAAGGCGATCCCGGCATCGTACAGCAGCCAGATTTTAATGTTCCGCAATCGGGTCGGCGACCCAACATTTGAACTTGATATATTACAAAAGGCATCCCCGATTAATTATGCTGATAGTATTATCACACCGTTATTAATCGTACAAGGAGGCCGTGACAGGTTAGTATTACCGCGGGAGGCTGACTCAGTAATAGAATCTTTAGTCAGGCGCGGAATTGATAACGAGTATTTGCTATTTGATAATGAAGGACATGGTTTGTCGATGTCCTCTAATCGATTGCTCTTTTATCAGACCTCCGAAGAGTTCCTGAGAAAGCATCTTGGCTCACGTAAACAAAACTAGTTAGTATTTGGTGTATATACGGCAATTAATAGATAATTATGTGGTCGTTCAAAAAAATAAAAAATTGCTTAAGCTTCATATGGAATACAATAGAATATTATTCCAAAGGTATCTATAACCGAACGGGCGAACATCATATTTTTCTATTGGCCAGCGGGCTGTCGTTTTCGATTTTTATCTGTATCATACCGCTGGCGCTTATTGTTTTCGCCGTATTGGGTTCTCTATTCGAACAACCGTCAATCGTTAATGAAATCAATGGATTTATCGATCGGGTTATTCCTTACAAAGATTATGCCGAAGACGTCAAATTATTCGTCTTTGCCCGTCTCGAAGAATTTAAGATATACCGCGGTGTCGCGGGTATTATTGGTTCGGTTGGACTATTATTCGCATCTTCCGGGCTGTTCAGCAGCATGCGGACTATCCTGAATATGGTATTTCGGGCCCGTCGTTCTCAATCGGTGTTGATTGGCAAATTGCATGATTTGGGGCTGGTTATCCTCGTCCTGGTTTTCTTTTTATTATCCGTCATGATTATTCCCGCCTTTGGAATCGCCAAGAGATTCGCCGATAAAGTTGAGCTTCTCAGCAGTTTCCGCACTGATTTTATTGAGGGTGCCGTTCTTTTGGCTATTTCATTTGTCATTATTGCGGGAGCCTTTTACTTAATATATTTTCTGGTTCCGAATTTCAGATTAGGCAGTAAAATTATTTGTGTGGGGGCTCTTTCTGCGGCCTTGCTCTGGCATATCGCCGAACGGTTATTCGGTTACTATATTTCGAATTTCATTACTCTGAAGCTCATATATGGAACGTACGCTTTTTTGATAGTTTTGGCATTCTGGATATTCTACACTTCTTTGGTATTCATTTTGGGAGCGGAGATTGGACAACTGTATAGAGAAAGGCATTAGTCGTCGAAGTATCAAGAATTATAACGCAATTTGTGCCCTATATCAATTTGGATAATTGCGCGACCGAGTCAATAATCGCATCGGGAACGATTTTTGATTTACTAACTAAGTCTTCACGATATTTTCCTGTCTTCACTAATACGCCGCGAAGCCCTGCGTTTTGCGCGCCACCTACGTCGGATTCGATATCATCGCCGATCATGATCACTTCGGCGGGCGCCAAATTCATGTCTTCAACGGCAGCGGTGAAAAACTCCGGGCTGGGCTTGCCGATAACGATTGCCTTTTTACCCGAGGCGTATTCCAAACCGGTAATAAAGACGCCTATATCGATATGCAGCCCGTCCGGTTCCCGCCAATAACGTCCCTTGTGAAGCGCGATTAATTCGGCCCCTTCAATCAAAAATCGGAAAATCCGATTCATGATTTCATAATTCCATTTATCCCAGATGTCTCCAATGATGACATAATCCGGATTTGTATCGGTTTGAGCAAATTCAGAAAAATCATCTTTCAAATCGTCATTCAGGCATAGATAGCATTTAGGCTGCCCGATTTTTCTTAAATATCTGATAGCCGCCTGTGGGGCGGATATTATTTCTTCCTGTTTAATTGGCAAGCCCAAGGATGTTATTTTCCGGAAAAGCACCCCCCTGGATTTAGTCGTCGTATTAGTTGAAAAACGGCAGGGAATCTGTTTCTGGCGCAGATATTCTATTGCTTCGACGGCGCCGGGGATGATTTGATTGCCAATATATAAAACGCCGTCAAGATCAAACAGGACGCCTTTGATATCCTCAAATTTCCTCATAAAAATTATCTCTTAGTTGAGTCTAAATAGTTACGAACAAGTATAAAAAAACTGGAGCATATAGCCATCAATTTTATTATTATTGGGAATTAAAAATGCGTGGTAATCTTAAGTGGGAGTAAAAAATGGCCAGGAATTTTGCCATAATCGGAGTTGGCGGATTCGTCGCACCCCGACATTTGAAGGCAATAAAAGATACCGGAAATAATCTTGTCGCCGCCGTCGATCCCAGCGATTCGGTCGGTATCATTGATAAATATTTTGATAACGTCAGTTTTTTCGTTGAGTTTGAGCGTTTCGATCGCCACATAGAAAAACTGCGCCGGTTGGGGAAAGACATGCGGGTCAATTACGTCAGCATCTGTTCGCCCAATTATCTCCATGACGCGCATGTCCGTTTTGCCCTGAGAGTCAACGCCGACGCCATCTGTGAAAAACCGCTGGTTTTGAATCCCTGGAATATAGACGCTCTCTCGGAGCTTGAACAGGAAAGCGGCCGCCGGGTTTACACGGTCCTGCAATTGCGCCTGCATCCGTCGTTGATTGAATTGCGGGAAAAGTTGCTTAAGAAAGGCGGCGATAAAATTCATAATGTCGAACTGACCTATATAACCTCACGAGGACGCTGGTATGATGTTTCATGGAAAGGCCAGATTGAACGCTCGGGTGGAATCGCGACTAATATTGGCATTCATTTCTTTGACCTGTTGATATGGTTGTTTGGCGATGTTAAATATAATGAGGTTCACATTGCGGAAAAAACAAAATCGGCCGGTTATCTGGAACTGGAACGGGCCCGCATAAAATGGATGTTATCGACTGACCGCTCGGATCTGCCGGAAAACGCCGTTAAGAACGAACCGCCGACGTATCGCTCGATTACCATTGACGGCAATGAAATCGAGTTTTCGGGAGGGTTTACCGATTTGCATACGGCCGTGTATCAGGATATTCTTAATGGCGGCGGATTCGGCCTTGACGAGGTTCGTCCCTCGATAACTCTGGCGCATGATATCCGCGAGGCGGAATCTATCGGGCTGAATGAAAACACGCATCCACTCCTGAAGGTCAGATGACTTGACTATGAAGTCGGCCAATATGCATATGGTTATTGCTCTCATATTTATCTTAGGGACGATTATATGGGCGGCTGACGATCCTCAAAATCCTCGTGTAACTATAAGTTTGGGAAACGTCGAAGTTTCCTCAAACGATTCCGTCATTGTGTTGCCCGTTTATTTTTCCAATCCTTATGATACTGTTTCCGGCGTTGAGCTTCATGTGCGCATTGAAGAAAACCGTCATGTCGTTTTCGCCATAGATGATATCGGTGAAGACGGTTTGGTCGAAGCGATTGATACGTCGGGGACGCTGATATCCGGCTGGGAATGGGTCGGTGTGAATTCAGGAGAAGAAAATCAATACGATTTTATGCTGGCGACCATGGCCGATTGGCCGGACGGAACCGTGACACAGCCTCTCTATCCTCAGGAGAGGGGAGTGCTGGTCAAACTTGTTTTTCGACAGGATGATTTGTTTCCGTTTACGATGGATACCCATATAAAAGCGGTTATAGAAACCGAACGGACGGGGATTTCGGATTATTCGGGCAATTCTATCGGTGTCGTGACGACGATAGAAAAGCAATGCGAAAGGTACGTCGGCGATTCGTGCCTGTCCTGGAAAAAGGTTCGCGTCGGCAAACTTGACACGACGGTCGTGAAGTTTCGTCATGGTTCGATAAGTATTGTTGATGAGCTATTATCCACTAAATTGAATCCGGATTTTTTGGCTCTGGAAGGTGCCTATCTGGGTCAGACTCCTCCCGATTCTATTCCCGAGATTTTCGCTCCGGGAATCGTCTCCAAGCAAGGAAGTTATGAATATGGCCTGGCGATTTCGCCAGATGGCGATGAAATATTTTTTACGACTTCGAAACCAGGTGATGGATTGATGGTAACTCAGCAGATTGATAGTGTATGGACCAATCCGGTAATGGCCAATCTCAAGGGCGACGGCATCTGGGAATTTGAGGCTTTTTATACAGTCGATGGACAAAAATTGTATTTCTCATCGCATCCCGGTGACTGGAAATCAAGAATATGGGTTAGCGAAAAAATATCATCCGGATGGTCAAAGGCGAAAATTCTGGAATCGCCGGTAAATTCCGCCGATGTTTTTTGGGCGACTTTTACTGCCGACAGAACGATGTACTTTACCAATATTAATGAATCGATGATATACAGATCTAAGCTGGATGATGGTTATTATAAAGAGATTGAAAAAGTTAATATATCTTATGGGGCGCATCCGTTTATCGCACCCGATGAAAGCTTTGTGTTATTCAATGGCGAGGGAGATCTATTTATCAGTTATCGATTAGATGATAATACCTGGACGGAACCGCAAAAACTGAATGACAATATTAATACTGCATTTATGGAAACATGCCCGTCGCTTTCGCCTGATGGCCGGTATTTGTTTTTCAGCCGCTATGATGAACCGGAGAAGAAATCGAATATATATTGGGTGAAGGCCGATTTTATCGAGCGTTTCAGGCCTGGACAATAGATTATTAACATAGTCTGCCGAGGACCTCACAGCTTCGTTTCGGGAAAAAGAAAAAATCAGCAGGTAATTCTCAAAATCCTCATCCAATGGGTGGTGTAAGAATATATTGCCAGTCGGTTAAATAAGACATGAAACCCTTATGAGAATCTACCGGAATAAGTATTCCAGTAGGGCGGGATCCCGGCCTACTCGCTACCTGACGCTTTGATCGGATATTCGCAAAGCTCTGAGATTATCGGTTAGCAACCGCCACATAGTTTTTTCGGTGTTGGCGCGGATTGAGAGAAAACATCCTCTGCATTGATTGGATTTGGAGAATTTCTCCACGAGTTCTTTACGGCTGTTGTAGCGCGTGTCGATAAGCATGGCGCAGGGCGTCAGACGCCCGTCGGGATTTACCACCAACGACCGCCAGCCGGCCTGGCACCGGGGCATTTGCTTGCCGTTTTCAAAAAATTGGCAGTATTTATGAAGAACGCGCCGTGATGTCATTACCGATCGATAAGATTTACCCGGATTATAGATATCGTCAATAATCGCCCGGAGTTTGATAGTGTCTTCCGGATGTTTAAGGCAGAAAGACATTTCATTTGTTCGTAACGGAGTATAAACTGAAAAATTCAGTTTGGCTCCCCAGCTTTCGACCAGGTGGGCGATTTCCTTGATGTGAGGGTAATTTTTGCGCGTAATGCAGGTATTAATGGCAACATCGTTTTTCCCGTATGACAGCAATTTCGGAACCAGTTTGCTGACATGATTAAACAGGCCGGGAATACGACGGTTTTCATCATGACGCGTGTCGGGATAATCAAGCGAAATCGAATAATGCCTGATCCCGGCTTCATTAAGTTTATGATATTTTTCAACTGTCAGCAGATGAGCATTGGTGATTAGTACCAGGAATGGCGGTTTGTTGGGTCGGTGCAACGCCCGCACGATCTCCGGCAAGTCTTTTCGTATGAGGGGTTCGCCTCCGGCGATCTGAATCATGCTGGGGTCCAGCTCATCGCATATCCTACCGTATTCTGATGCCCCGACGGCATTGTCCACCTGGCTTGCTCCCTTATCGCAATGCTGGCAATTGGCGTTGCAATTGTGCGTTACTTCAACGGCAATGCAAAGCGGCCTTTTCAGTATAATATTTTTGAGAGAATGGGCCGCCATTCTAACTGCCAGCGAGGTCGGAATTTTTTCCGGAATTTTTTCATCCATGAGTGATATTTTATTTTTGACCATATGAGATAATAAGGAAAAAGGGCGCTTAATCCAACTAATTATAACCCTGTGATAGATGATAATTATCATACACGCAAATGACCCGAATATAATCCAGTCGGGAACCTGTATCGTAAAGCCAATTAAAGCGAGCAGGCAATATCGGGGAAAACGGCCGAGGGCCAGCGCCATCAGGTATTTCATTAGCGGATATTTGGACGCACAAACCATGAATTTGAATGGGAAAAAGGGCACAGGAGTTAAGCCAGCTAATGCCAGTGAGATAAAAGGGGCTTTATAAAACCAATAGTCTGCTCTCCGGTAAGTTTTACTCGATTTATATTTGGATGAATATGGCAGATTGAGGACCGGCATAAAAAATTTGTAGTCGAGATAGCCCGCTATCAGGGTGCCGATCACGGCCGCCGTCGATAAGTATAAAATATTTACCGTTTTGCCATACCAGATTAGAACCGGTTCGTGGGGAAAGATTGAAATGGCGCAATTGGAAGGAATAGAATATAAAAGAATAGTCCAGTAAGGATAAACATCGGGTTTGACTGAAATCATATATATCCCGACCGCGCCAATTGCCAGCAGGATTATGCCAAAAGCATATGTTGTTGGGGTCATTTGCGTAAATTTTTGTTCTGTTTCTAATCGCATCCCATCACCCAATAATTCGCCTGCCTATAGGCATTCACTTTAGCAGAAATGTTCTTTAAAGCACATACCAGGCAGCAGCCTGCCCCTGGGATGGATTCCCGCCTTTGCCGGAATGATAATTTTAATAAATCCTGAATATGATAAATTAATATTGCCGTGACAGGATAAGTTAAATACATAATTGTTGTCAAGGGCCAATTATATTAATCCTCTAATATGTTGCCTTAATTGCCATCAACTACGGAGAATTGCAGGGAAATTATCAAACGTCAGGAATTTCAGAATAATTTGAGTAATCAGGAGATACCCTCCCGCTAAATTCGCTTGACTTAGGGGCGATAAAAAGTAATATATAAGCCTTGTGATGCTGGGGTAGCTCAGGTGGTCAGAGCGCCTGACTGTGGATCAGGAGGCCGGCGGTTCGATCCCGCCCCCCAGTATTTTTTTATTTATATCAACGCACAATGAGTAAAAAAAAGAACAAACCAAAAAAGATAAAGCCGGAAGTCCTCAAGGGTTTCAAAGACTATCCGCCTTCCGAAGAGATTGCGCGACAAAAACTTGTGGCGGTGTTTCGGGAGGTGTTCGAATCTTTCGGATTTTCCCCGCTGCAAACTCCGGCTCTGGAACGGGTCGAAGTTCTCAAAGGTTCTGATTACGGGCAGGAAAATCTGGAGACGATTTTCAGCTTTGTCGGGCCGGAAAAAACCGACATGGCTCTGCGGTTTGAAATGACGGCTTCGCTGGCGCGGTATGTCGCCGGAAATCCGGATTTGCCGTTGCCGTTTCGTAGATATCAAATCGGTCCGGTCTGGCGCGTTGATAAACCGGGACCCGGACGGTTCCGTGAATTTACCCAGTTCGATATTGATTCGGTGGGGACGTCGAGCATGCTGGCCGATGCCGAGATCATGGCGGCGATTTGCAAATCGTTTGAGAAGCTCGGCCTGCCTAATTATAAAGTCAAATACTCCAATCGCAAAATATTAAATGGTATCTGGAAATATGTTGGTATTCCAGATGAAAAAGCCCAAGATGTATTTCGAGTACTTGATAAGCGTGAAAAGCAGGGAATGGAAGCGGTCAAACTCGAACTTGGCTCCGGGCGCACAGATAAATCAGGCGATAAAATTCAGGGATTAAATCTACCTGAATTTCAAATACGAATGATAATGTGGTTTTTACTTCTTAAACCAACAAAATCTACAGATGTATTAACAATGGCTGAGAGATTATTGAAATTTGCCCAATTTTCGAAAGATATGAAAGAGGTTGAAAGCGAATTTGGTTGGACAGAAGCCATTTCGCAAATGAAATTGGGCGAAATTTCCATGCAAGAAATTGAAGGGCGTCAACCTGAAGCAGGCATTAGGGAAGCGCAAGAGGGGATTGAAGAGTTAAGACTGATTGCATCCTATCTCAAAAATCTGGGTGTCCCGGAAGAAAAAGCTGAGGTTGATTTAACTATTGTTCGTGGACTCGGATATTATACCGGGCCGGTGTTTGAAACGGTTCTGGAAGATATTCCCGAGGTTGGGTCGGTCTTTGCGGGGGGACGTTATGACGGCTTGGTCGAGCGGTTTCTCGGGCGCAAGATTCCGGCAACGGGAGCATCGGCCGGAATTGACCGGCTTCTGGCAGCGCTGATGCTCAAGGGTGTTATTAAAACCGAGCCGACGATATCGGAAGTTTTGGTGACGGCGATGGATAAAGAACGAATGCCCGATTATCTCCAAATTCTTAACGAAATCAGAGGCGCGGGTATAAAGGCTGAGATATTTTTGGGGGAAACCAGGAATTTCACCAAGCAGGTCAAATACGCCGACCGGGTCGGTATTCCTGTAGCCGTTATTCTCGGTTCAGACGAATTTGAAAATAGTCAGGTGACGGTGAAAAATCTTGTGGCGGGCAGAGTCCAGGCCGAAGAGGTGGCCGACCGCGAAGAATGGCTCAAGGCGGAAAATATCCAGGTGACTATTCCGAGAGACAAGATGTTGGATTATCTAAAAAAACTACTGGGTGAAATTAAAAAATCATAGTTAACGTTCAATTTATATCTCTAAAAAAATATTTATTTGTTTTTTGACCTTAATCAATTCCCAAAAAACGTATGATTATTAATTTATGGATAAGATTATGAGGTGGTTTAATGGAAGCTGTACAACAAGAAACGACAACAATAAAAAGCGGCAATAAACGCAAGGATTTTTCGACCCGTAAATTTAGGTTCTGGGCGCAGATATTTTCTCTGGGGGTAAGTATCTGGATCGGCCTGGAGTTTTATTTGTTCGTCCGGTATTTGGAAGCCGGAAGAATTACGGCGATGGCCCCGACTCGCCCGCCGGGAGTGGAAGGTTATCTGCCGATTTCGGGTCTGATATCTCTCCGGGATTGGTTTATCACCGGAGTATTGAACAATATCCATCCGGCCTCGTTGGTTATACTTCTCACCATAATCCTGATTTCATTTGTATTCAAGAAAAGCTTTTGCAGTTGGGTTTGTCCGGTGGGGTTTATATCGGAAATGATCGGCAATATTGGCGATTACCTCGTTAATAGAAAATATTCGCCTTTCAAGTTTTTGAAAGGAAATAAGGATGATAAAAAAGAAACCCCTGTCCGGTTGAAGTTTCACCCTTTTCTTGATTATCCTTTGCGCTCGCTGAAATATCTGCTTCTGGCGTTTTTTGTTTATGCGGTCTTTTTCCAAATGTCGGCTTTGGATATCAGGCAATTTGTGGAATCGCCTTATAATAAAGTCGCCGATATTAAAATGATGAAGTTTTTCATCGACATTGACACTTTTGGTCTCTGGACAATAATAATTCTATTCGGTCTTTCGATATTTCTGAGGGGATTTTGGTGCCGGTATCTTTGCCCGTACGGAGCCTTGGTTGGCCTGTTCTCATTGGTCGGCTCGGCCAAAATCAGGCGCGATGAAAATGTCTGTATTTCCTGCGGGAAATGCGCGCAGGCCTGCCCGTCATTTATAAAAGTGGATACAGTCAGGCAGGTTATTTCGGATGAATGCTCAGGTTGCCTTGACTGTGTTGATGTCTGTCCGGCCATAAGATCGTTAAGCCTCGGTATGGCCGGATCGAAGAAAGGGATTTCGAAACGGGTATGGGCTTTTTCCCTCATTGTAATATTTTGGAGCATTTTGGCCGGTTTTAAATTGTTTGGGCCATGGCAAAACTCAATTTCCACTGAAGAATATATGTATCATACCGAAAGGATGGAAGGGGGAGAGTATAATCATCCCGGCAGGTGAAAATGACTGATTTTACGGATATCGCACCGTTCTATGATAAAATGACCGGGTACGCCGATCGATTGATCGGTGATTTCGGAACTATCAAACATCTCGTTAAGAAATTTAATTTTAAGAATGCGCTCGATGCCGGTTGCGGCACCGGCGTGCATAGCATTATCCTATCCAAAATCGGTGTCGATACAATCGGATTGGATTCATCGGAACAGATGCTCGAAATGGCCCGAGCCAACGCTCTGAAAGAAGGCGTCGAAATCCAATTTGAAAAAGAGTTTTTTGAATCAATGCCGAATGAATGGACTGATAAATTCGACTCAGTATTCTGCCTGGCAAATTCCTTGGTCGGTGTTGAAACCGGCGAGCGATTATCTCTGGCGATGAAATCTTTTAACCGGGTTTTATGTCCCGGTGGCACGGCCATATTACAATTGGTTAATTTTATCAAATACCGCAAGGAAAACAAACGGATTATCAAAGTATCGTCTGATGAAAATCTTACCTTTGTTCGGTTTTTTGATTTTGAAAAAGAAGTGACTCGCCTTAATGTCCTTGTAATCGAATATGATATGGGACAGGTCAAGCATAAATTTATTTCGCAACCGATCCTCCCGATAAATACCGAAGTAATTGCGGTCGCGGCGAAAATTGGCGGTTTTTCATCGATTGAATTTTTCTCCGACTTATCATTAACCGATCCATTTTCGAATGATGCCGACAATATGATCGTTGTCCTGACAAAATAGTCTTATCTTGGCTATATACTTTTTCCCGATTTAATCCGATAAAATTAATGATACAACTGGTCAAAAAGACATTATGATCCGTCTTGAGTTATAGAGCTGAAAGGCTGTTGTTATGATAGGATTAATGGGAGCTCTTGAGGAAGAGATTGATCTTTTCCGGAGTTACGCCGAGATTGAAAAAGAGTATAGATTTGCCGGTATGGATTTCTATCGCGGCACGATTGACGAGGAGCCGGTAGTCATTGTTCAATGTGGTGTCGGGAAAGTGAATGCCGCCATCTCAACTCAGATTCTCATAGATAGGTTTGACGTAGACAGCGTCTTATTAACCGGCCTGGCCGGTTCACTAGTACCGTATTTGCAACAGGGCGATATCGTGGCGGCCAATTATCTGGTCCAGCATGACGTTGATCTGACCGCCTTTGGTCGACGGCCGGGTGAGCTTCCTTCGGTGGGGCGTATGATTGAGACCGATCCGGGTATGCTAAAACGAATGAATGATGCCTATGATGCCGTATATGGAGAACAGCCTAACCGACCACAGTTGGTTGTTGGGACTATAATTTCCGGAGATAAATTCGTATCCGAAAAGAAAATGATTGCCTCGCTTCAAAGAGAATTCGGCGCCGTGGGGACGGAAATGGAAGGGGCAGCGGTAGCTCATGTGTGTCAGTTAAACACTGTTCCTTTTTTGGTGATTTGCACGATTTCAGATGATTCATCCAGTCATGCCACGGGGCAGTTTAAGGTATCACTTGAGAACGCGCCTATAAATGTTTTCGCGATGATAAGACATTTTATAGGCATCGAAAATCTACAGACGGTTGGCTGAGAAAAATGCCGCCCAAAAATATTCTAAATTTTATTTTTACTTTCGGAAACAATCCCGGCAATTTCGTGTTGACACAATCGAAACCAAAATTATATTAAGGTGTCATATAACAATGAATCAAGCACGCGCAATCTTCGGGAGTCAATATGTTTAAGAAATTGCTTGTTGCCCCCCTCACTGTGGCAACACTAATACTATTCTCCGCCCAAATATCAGCCGTACCGCCTTCACCGGAAGTTATTCAAAAACTTAAAGATGAAGGCAAATACGAACAATTTTTGAATACCATGGCTTCCGCCCACGCCAAGGGTGTTGACGCACCGACTGTCGGCAATGACGGCAAGTTACGTACTCCTTTGGCTTCACTATCAACAGTCAAAGCGTTAGTAATCCTGATTGACTTTGATGATAAGCCGTATACCGCCGGTTATACGGCGGGTACACCCCAGGATTTTCATGACTTGTTATTTTCGGAGGGAGTTATACCCACCGGTTCCATGCGGGAATACTATATTGAAAATTCTTACGGCGAAGTATATATGGAAGGCGATATTGCCGGGTGGTACCGGGCGCCCGAGTTTTCGGATTATTATGTGAATTTTTGTGACGGTTCGCATGGATTTGGCGACTATCCCAATAATGCCCAAAGACTGGTTGAGGACGCCATTGAACTGGCCGATCCCGATGTTGATTTTTCGCAATATGACAATGACGGCGACGGCTGGGTTGACGCCCTGTTTATCGTTCATTCCGGAACCGGTTATGAGAATACCGGAAACCACTGTGAAATACACTCTCATGCCTGGGTTATCAATCAGACATTAAGAGATGGTGTGCAAATCTGGGGGTATTCAATGGAGCCGGAAGAAAGTCCCATTAGCGGTGGGCTAATTCCTATTGGCGTCTATTGTCACGAATTGGGTCATGTTTTCGGACTGCCCGATTTATATGACTATGACTATTCATCACCTGGTGTTGGTCGTTGGTGCGTCATGGCCGGCGGAAGCTATAATGGCAATTCCCGAACACCTTCGCATTTTAGCGTCTGGTGCAAGGCTCAACTAGGATGGGTAAATCCCGTTATCGTCAATGATAACATGACCGACGTTGATATACCGATAGCTGCCTGGAATCCGGTATCATATAGACTCTGGGGTGGTGGCATGATTGGCTCCGAATATTTTCTTGTCGAGAATCGGCAAAAACAGGGATTTGATGCGGCTCTGCCCGGAAGTGGTATCTTAATCTGGCACATTGATGAAACGGTCACAACCGGCAATGATAATGAATGGCATAAATTGGTGGCGTTGGAGCAGGCTGACGGAAATTTTGATCTTGAGAATAATAATAATTCGGGAGATAGGTATGATCCTTATCCCAGTCCGGCGGGAGTAACTGAATTTGGCGTAGAAACGATCCCCAATTCTAACGATTATGACGATCAGGATACCCAGGTCGGGGTATGGAATATTTCTTCGTCCGACTCAATTATGGCAGCCAATTTTGATATCATGTGGAATCGGCCCAATCTCTTGTTTCTCCAGGCTAATTTCACTGACGGTGGCTATGGAGACGGAGACGGCGTAATGGAGCCGGGCGAAACAATATTGCTTTTTGTTGAGGTTGAAAATATCTGGGCTGATGCCGAAGGAGTTGATTTAACGGTTTCGGTCAATGATCCGGCGGTAATAATCAACACCCCCTTCGCGACTCTGGGTGATATCCCTCATGGCGCGACGGCAGGGAATGTCGGATTTCCCATTTCGTTTACGATACCGGAAAACTATCAGCCTCGAATTGATACTTTCTTTTTTGAGTTTACCGGAAATAGCGGCGAATATAATCAAATTACGCCAATGCAGAAGAATGTCGGTTCCAACGGAGTGCTGATTATCGATGATGATAACGACGATGATTATGATGAGTATTATATCGAGCACTTAACGGCCGAATTGCTGCCGCATATTAATCTTGATAAATCGACTACTCCCATAACTGGAACGGATTTGACCAAACATAATACCGTGATATGGCTTACCGGGGAGTATCAGACCAGTCCCTTATCATTAAGCGATATTTCCGCCTTAAAATATTTTATGGAAAACGGCGGCAGCCTATTTTTGACGGGACAGGGGATTGCCGCCCAGCTCGCTACTCTCGATAATGACTTCTTGAATAATTATCTGCGGGCAGAATACGTTTCAACCTCGATGATTCCACCGGTGATACCGAATATTGAGGGTCAGGTTCTCAACGAACTGGACACGCTGAATATTCAGGGATATATGGGCGCCAGTAATCAATCTAACCCGGATCATCTTAATGCAGTCAACGACGGCGTAGTCGAGGCCAATTATGTTATCACTGAGCAAGCGGCGGCTGTTTCATATTCCGGCGATTATAAATTGGTATTTTTTGGTTTCGGCTTTGAAGCCATCGGCGAGGATGAAACTCGTTTCGCCAAACGCTCTGATGTGTTTTTAAAAGTTCTGGAATTCCTGGGCGAGATTAATAATTATGTTCCGGGGGATGCCAATGGAGACGGCGATGCTAATGTCGGTGATGCCGTTTATATAATTAATTACGCATTTAAGAGCGGTCCGACACCCATACCGATTGAGGCCGGTGATGCCAATGGAGATTGTGGCACCAATGTCGGCGATGCCGTTTATTTGATAAGTTATATCTTTAAGGGCGGCCCGGATCCGTTACCAGGGTGCAATTAGTCTAATTAAGGCGGATGATTGGTCCGCCTTTTTTTATCCTTCCAATTCAATTTCCTTTTGTTCTTGAAAACGATAGCTGTATTTGTTATAATCGCTTACGCAATGACTTAGTGGAACATTATAATCCGGGAGATAGTATATGCCTTTCAATAAAGTAGATAAAATCTGGATGAACGGAAAATTGGTCGATTGGGATGATGCCAAAATTCATATTTTGTCCCATGTTGTCCATTATGGTTCGTCGATTTTTGAGGGAGAGCGGGTCTATGAGACTTCTAAAGGACCGGCCTGTTTCCGTATGTATGATCATACCGATCGGTTATTTAATTCCGCCAAAATCTATCGAATGGAAATCCCCTATACCAAAGACGAAATTAATAAGGCACGAATTGACCTCATTAACGTCAATAATCTCAAATCTTGTTACGTCCGGCCGTTGGTTTATCGCGGATATGAAAACCTGGGTGTTGATCCCGGTTCATGCCCGGTTGATGTCGCCATCGCCGTCTGGCCCTGGGGCAAATATCTCGGGGAAGAGGCTCTCGAAAAAGGCGTTTCCGTTTGCGTCTCATCCTGGACTCGCCCGGCCGGGAACACCTTTCCCATGATGGCAAAATCGGGAGCTAATTATGCCAATTCTCAGCTCATCAAGCAGGAAGCCATGATGCGAGGATACGCCGAGGGCGTAGCTTTGGACGTAAACGGCATGGTTTCCGAAGGCTCGGCTCAGAATATATTTCTTTACTGGCGAGATATTTTATATACGCCGTCATTATGCAATTCGATATTGCCCGGTATAACTCGAGACACAGTCATTACGCTGGCAAAAGATATGGGTATCAAAGTTGTCGAAACTTCGATTCCCCGCGAAATGCTTTATATAGCCGATGAGGTTTTCTTTACCGGTTCCGCCGTTGAGGTCACTCCGATTTCCAAAATAGACGATATCGAAATCGGTTCCGGGCGCGCCGGTAAATTGACGAAGGCTTTGCAAAAGAAATATTTCGATATTGTCGAGGGCAGGATCGAAGATAAATATAATTGGCTGACCTATGTCAATCAGCCGGAATCAATTAGATCTCAGGTGTGACTATGAAATTAGCAATCGGGTCAGACCATGCGGGCTTTGAATTAAAGGAAAAGGTTAAAAGGATACTTGAAGAGTGGGGTCATGAAATAATCGACTTTGGCACCGACTCAATAGATTCAGTTGACTATTCCGACTTTGCTATTAAAGTAGCCCGGGCTGTGGCGTCAAATGAAGTTGAACGCGGCATAGCTATTTGCTGGACGGGGAATGGCGTTACTATAGCATCCAATAAAATAGACGGCATACGCGCAGCAATGGGATTAAGCCCCGATATGGCTATGCTGTCGCGGTCACATAATAATTCCAACGTGTTGACACTCGCCTCAAAGTATGTGTCAAAAAATGAATTACGAGAAATACTTAAAATTTGGCTTGAAACAGAATTTGAGGGCGGCCGGCATGCTCGACGGTTGTCGAAAATTCCAAACTCGGGTATGACGGAAAACCAAACGGAGAAATAATTAATGTCTCATATAAAACAAACTGACCCGGAACTTTATGAGGCGCTGACGTCAGAGGCCAAAAGACAGGCTTTTAAGCTGGAACTGATCGCCAGTGAAAATTTTGTTTCCGAGGCGGTTCTTGAAGCCGCCGGCGGTGTGATGACCAATAAATACGCCGAAGGTTACCCTGGGAAAAGATATTATGGCGGATGCGAGCATGTCGATGTGGCTGAAAACCTGGCCCGCGACCGGGCTAAAGAATTGTTCGGCGCGGAGCATGTCAACGTTCAGCCTCATTCCGGCTCTCAGGCAAATATGGCCGTTTATTTTTCCGTCTTGAATCCGGGCGATACCGTCATGGGGCTGGATCTTTCCCATGGAGGACACCTAACTCACGGTCATCCGATTAATTTTACTGGTCGATTTTATAACATCGTTCCATATCAGGTTGATCCCGAAACCGAAGTTATTGACTACGACGCGTTGAAAAAGCAGGTTGAGGAAGTAAAACCCAGGATAATTGTTGCGGGTGCGTCAGCTTATCCTCGAACGCTTGATTTTGAGAAATTCCGCGAAGCCGCCGATTCCGTCGGTGCTTACCTGATGGTTGATATCGCTCATATCGCCGGTTTGATTGTTGCCGGGTTGCATCCTTCGCCGGTTCCGTCTGCCGATTTTGTCACGACCACGACTCATAAGACCCTCCGAGGTCCGCGGGGCGGGATGATTATGTGCAAAGCGAAATACGCCGAAGAATTGGATAAAACGGTCATGCCGGGCATTCAGGGCGGACCTTTGATGCATATTATTGCCGCCAAAGCGGTCGCTTTCAAAGAAGCGATGACCGATGATTTCAAATCTTATCAAAAGCAGATAGTTGCCAATGCCGCTCAGTTGGCTCAATCTTTGATTGATAAAGGTATCAAACTGGTATCCGGCGGAACCGATACCCATTTAATGCTAATGTCGTTTATTGGTCAGAAACGGGGCGACGGCAAAAAGATTACCGGCAAAATGGTTGAGAGGGCGCTGGATAAGGCCAATATCACGGCCAATAAAAATATGGTGCCGTTTGATCCGGCCAAGCCGTTTGTGACTTCGGGAATCCGGCTGGGGACTCCGGCCGTGACAACGCGAGGAATGAAAGAACCCGAGATGGATCAGATAGCCGGGTTTATCGCCCGAGTTGTTGAAAATCTCGGAGAAAAAGAAGTATATGCCGTGGTGGCCGAAGAAGTCCGGCAATTTTGCGCGAAATTTCCGCTATATGTTGAAAGACAGCAATAACGGATTGGAGATTGCTGCGTATCTATGGGGAGTCGCATAAAAAGGAGAATTGAGAAATGATCGCGCAGTTTACCATATTTCCGGTCGGAGCCAGGGAATCTTTATCAAAAGATGTTGCGAAAATACTTGACATTATCGATAAATCTGGCCTTACTTACCGCTTCACTTCGATGTCAACTCAGGTCGAAGGAAGCTGGGACGAGGTGATAGCTCTAATTAAGAAATGCCGTGACAGCATGCGGAGAGCGCATAATCGGGTTTATCTCTCGATTACGATTGATGACCGCAAAGGCGCCCGTAAAAGGCTGGACGGAAAAATTGAAAGTGTTGAGAACGTCTTAAATAGAAAGCTGCAAAAATGAGCGAATACCGCATTGGTTATATTACCGCGCCGGGGGAAGTCGCCGAGCAGATTGCTCAAACTCTGGTTAAAGAAGAGTTGGCGGCCTGCGTTAACATTATCGATCAAATGCTGTCACTTTACCGCTGGGAAGGCCAGGTCGAAAAGGCGCATGAATCTTTGCTGATCGTGAAATTCATGTCCGAAAAGACCGACGAGCTAATCCAGCGAGTTCGTGAAATTCATCCATACGAGGTTCCCGAGTTTATTGCCTATGATATAACCACCGGAAATCCAGACTATCTCGATTGGCTGGCCGGAAAAGAAATCAATGTCGACGATCTTGAAATAGATGATGAAGATCTCGATCTTGATGAGGACGAAGAGGGCGAAGACGTATCGGGCGACGAAGATAAGTCAGTTGCTAAAGAGGAGGAAGTCGAGGAAGAAGAAGATAAATAAATGAAATTTCGCAAAGTCACCGGTGGTTTTCTTGTCCGTCTCGACAAGGGTGAAGAGGTAATCGAAAGTCTTCAGGCTTTTATTGCCAAACAGAAAATCCCCGCCGGTGTTTTGCAGGGCATTGGAGCCGTCAGAAATATTCAAATCGGATATTTCGATACCCGCCGTAATAAGTATCAAACCAAACAAATTAATAAAACGATCGAAGTCGTCAGCCTGATCGGCAATATCAGTTATATTAACAAAAGGCCATTCGTGCACGCCCATATTACCGTAGCTGATTCCAATTACAAACTCACCGGAGGGCATTTTTTCAAAGGCGAGGTCGCGGTTACGCTCGAAGTTTTTATCCGCGTATTAAATAAAAAGCTCAATCGTAAAAAAGATCCAAAGACGGGGTTCAATTTTTGGGATCTGTAATTACTCTCACGACCGATTTTGGAAGTTGTGACGGCTATCAGGGCGTTCTTGAAGGCGTTATATACGGCATTAATCCGAATGCCAGGGTTGTCACGATCAGCCATGAAATTCCTCCGCAGGATATTGCCGGGGGATGGTATCTGATCAAAACTCATCACCGGTATTTTCCTCCGGGAACGGTGCACGTCGCGGTTGTCGATCCGGGCGTAGGGAGCAAACGGAAAATCATTGCTGTAACCACATGCAAATATAAATTTATCGCTCCCGATAACGGGTTGCTGTCGTTTATTCCAAATAAGGAAATTATTTCTATTCATTCGGTAACCAATCGCAAATATGCCCTCGCGGAAATATCGCCGGTGTTTCATGGACGAGATATTATGGCCCCGGCGGCGGCTTATCTGTCTTTAGGGATTAATCCGTCATGCCTTGGTCGTGCCAGTAAGACCATATCAGAATTGCCGAATATTAAGCCCATCCGGAAGAAAAATAAAATCTTTGGGCGGGTTATCTGGGTTGACCGGTTTGGGAATATGATTACCAATATCGAATCGACGCGGAATTTGGATAAGAAAAGTGTCAGCGTTAACGGGGAAGAGGTCGGTCCAATCCAAAAATGTTTTTCGGATGTCAAATCGGGGAAACTTGTGGCCTATATCGGTTCGGGCGGGCATCTCGAGATCGCCGTACGCAACGGCTCGGCGTTTGATTATTTTTCCCTCAAAAAAATATCCGATTTTGAGATTGTGGTTGCGTAATCTATTTTTATCATATACAATTGGATTCGCGAATATTATTGATAAGGTGACGAAAACCGCATGAAATGCCCCTTTTGCAGCCATGAAGAAAACAAGGTCGTCGATTCGCGGCCGGTGCAGGACGGCCGGGCGGTGCGCCGCCGCCGGGAATGCCTCAAATGCTCCGAGCGGTTTACGACTTATGAATATATCGAAGCGGTAACGCTGACTGTCGTCAAGACCGACGATACCCGCGAAGCGTTCGACCGCAATAAAATCATTCACGGCATCAAACTCGCTTGCAACAAACGGCCGGTAAGCTCCAAGAAAATCGAGGAGATAGTGGCCGAGATTGAAACGTCGCTTCAGGAATTGTCACGTAACGAAGTAACCTCAAAATATGTCGGTGAGATGATAATGGACAAGCTCAAAGAGGTTGACGAGATCGCTTATGTCCGTTTCGCGTCGGTCTATCGTAAATTCGCCGACACCACCGAATTTCTCGAAGAGATTAAAAAGCTTTTGAAATAAATATCGGTGGCTGGTTTGCGGGGACGGACTCCAATCACCGGAATTGGCGAAGTTATCCACATTATTTTTTACGAAAAATCCTTGCAGTATCATACCTCTATTTTAGTTACAGCAAATTGGGTTCGTTTTGTCCTTTTTCAGGCAAGGGCCTGTTTTTGGCTGTCGGGGATATCATCCCTTTTTGGTGTCGGGGATATCATCCCTTTTTGGCTGTCGGGGATATCATCCCTTTTTGGCTGTCGCGTAGATGACCCGGATTTTTGGCCAAAGATTTGATGACCGGCATGTGTCCACATTTGCTGGAAAAATGGGTTTGTTTCCTCAGATTAACGTTTTGGGTCATATCAACTCGGTGGTGATTCATAACACACCCCGCCCTTCGGGCACCCCTCTCAAGAGGGGAAAAATTAACGAAGGCCTGTTTTTCTGTGGGTGCCGGGTTTCCCGGCCCGCAAAAAACATAGTCAATATATCCGCGCGAGCGCAGAAACCGCGCCCCTGCGGGCAATTGCTTAATTGTAATATGTTTCATCTACATATAAGGATGAATTCCGGAATAATGGGGATTATGTGGAATAAATGTTGATGCGTCGAGTGGGAAGACACCCGAGGGATTTAGTTCCTTCGGATGGGCCACCGGTCCTCGAAGAAATCAAAAAGCTCTTGAAGTAGCTGAAATTATTCCGGAATGTGGGTGCCGAAATCTCTGGGTATTTTTATATAGCCAAGTCCTTCATGGGTTTGCGGGTCAGATATTGATTTATAGGCAATCCTCGCAAGGAATATTGCCGCCTTTGAAAACGTGATTGATTAAATATACGGCATCACCGACATTACAAGCGCCATCGCAATTTACATTGCATGATTGAATTGGATCGGGCGCCGGGCCATTTTTGAAAATGTGATTTATTATATAGACGGCATCCCCGATATTTATACTTTCGTCAGAATTGGCATCACCGCAGAAGTAATCAAAATTGATATTCAAAGTGAATTGACATTCACCGGTCAAACCTTCCAAATCTTCAACAACTGCTGTAAAATTAATGGGAGCTGAAACGGTTGGTATTCCGGCGAGCAATCCATCTGATGATAAGCTTAAACCGGTACCGGCAAGATCACCATTTTTGTCCGCCCAGATAAATGGTTCAGCGCATCCCACAGCTTCCATCTCATGAATATAGGCAGAGTCAAGCGTGGCTTCGGGCAATGAGTCCGTTATTATTTTCGGAGAATAAGAATAGCAGGTTACGGTAACTGCATCTACTGCCGCCTCAACCCACGAAAATAATCCATAGTCTGAAGCCACAAATCGGATGCCTATTGGCTCTGTTGGAGTCAGTTTATCATTAACCCGGAGCGTATATGCAAGCCATTCGCCGTCTGCGCCTTCAATCGGGCCAAGGGTTTTTACAAGATACAGTCGTTCACCATGGATAAGGGATATTTTAAAAATATCATCTTGATTTATTTTGCTGGAAGACCAGTTTCTATACCATACGGCATAATCAATAACAACATCACCGGATGTGGCATCGAATAGAGGTGAATCGAGAATTGTATATCCGTCATCTACATCATTCTCAAATTGATTTTGATAGGTAGAGGTATCAGCCTCCGTTAGATAGCACTTTCCCGAACCATCGAAATCGTGATCTTGATTAAGATATGGTTGGCGATTAGTTGTCCATCGTTCCCAATGTCCATGACTGGCATTACCTGATACTGTCCAACCCATATCGGTATTAAAATTATCTTGTAACATAATATTTACATCAGTGTACACCAATGATTCGTGGAATTCGTCTGATGAAGGGAAATAAATTACTCCGCCGGAATATTCTTCGGCGCTTATATTATACTTCAGTCGGCTCCGGCAATCAGGAGCGGGCATGGAAAATCCAAAGTTTCCCCCGCCTTCATCGATCAATGGCTCAGAATAGAACTCTCCATCGTCAATTTGATAATGGATTAGAGCCGTGCCCGGAACCAGTTGCCCGCCGGAGTATTCTTCAATTTGCACTCTTATCGGATATTCCTCCCCCGGAAGCATAACTGATGGGATAGTATCGAGGTAATAGAATATCAGATCGGGAAGGGGCACGACTGTATTATTGAGAACATATGCGGTAGCAAGAATGGCTTTCGTAATTCTCGTCATGTAATCATAATTGAGATAGGTCGTGCTATCATGAGGTGAATGATAAATGTCAGATTTAAGATATTCATAAATCCCGATGCCGTCAAAGCCGTATTGGTCAAAAGAAATAAGATCCGTATTACCGGTTCCTGCTGAAATATGGCAGGCCAAACCAATTGATTCATAGGATACTGCTAAATCAGACAACACCTGGGCGAAAGCCTCACTATTGGAGGTTGGAAATAAAACTTTTAAATCAGTTTCGTTTAGATAATGGCCAATCATATCCAAATTAAAGACGCAGACAATCCTATCACTTCTTTCTGCCGCCTCCCGGGCATAATGCATGGATCCCCAAAGACCATGTTCTTCGGCATCAAAAAGGATAAATATAATTGTCATTTTTGTGTCGATATCCGCCAGAGCTCGGGCGATTTCCAATACCGCAACCAGTCCGGATCCATTATCGTCGGCTCCGGGAGAATCTTCCGGATATGTATCATAATGAGCCCCGATTATGATTTGATCATGGGGGTAATCGGTTCCCGTCTTATAAGCGATTATATTCCGGCACTTGAGAAAACTACCGTCTATTAACGCTGTTAACGTATCATTCACCACCGAATCGCAGCCAAAAGACGTCAATTTACTGGCTATCCCGGCTTGTGCCTGTCGCCAGTTGCGGGTGTTACAATATCTGCCGTTATATGATTGAAAAAACTCGGAATATGAAATCAGTGAATCTTTGCTGATTTTGCTGATTAATTCATCGATAAACGGATCGCTTACAGCAGATTTTGCAATTAACAGCGATGCATCCTTGTAAATCACCGGTAAACTACCGTCCGGGATTGTTATCATTCTTCCATTTTTCCACAAATCTGTTTGGCTGGCTGAGCCAACGTCGTAAAGCCGATTATTACCTTCCTCGTAAATCAGAGAATAAGAATCCGGTTTTACCTCATCACCATAAATATCCAGAGCCAGGCCGTCACGATTGACATCGTTTTTTATAATTTCAAATTCCAGATTGAAAGACGCGAAATATTCTTCTACTTGCTGATCGGCAAGCACAAGATAGCCGCCTTTAACCCGCCAAAGTACATCTGCGCCTGAGCCTGAAAGAATGTCCGCATGCTGTTTGCATTCTACATAAACCTTATATAAGTCAGTCTGGGGCGGGGTGTTGGCTCCTAAGCATCTTGAATGCTCAGCGATTTGTGAAAAAATAATTAATGAACCTGTAACAATTAAAAGGATTCTCAACGCTCTGATCATATATTCCCCGCTTTCTGAAGGCGGTGCAATATTCTTTTGGAAAACTCAAGGTGTAGATATATTATACCAATAATAAGTTACAGTGCGACCATCGAATTGTCAAGCTTTAAATTTCCTTTCACAATGAACAGTTGAGAAGAGCAGAATTCGTCGCATACTTTTGCCAATTGTGGATGAGCGTTTCCGGCAGGAGTCTCGGAATTGGAAATTCCTCGACTTCTGCCTTACTGGTAACAATGAATTGCTTTGGTTGATTCCGAGCTGATTTAATTAGAATCGATTAAATGCCCGGTGCCAGTGAAGGTAAGGTTGATCGATGGTTGGCCTTTGTAATAGATTGTTCCTGAACCGCTAAGAATTCCGTCGAGATAATCATTGGTATAGATTTCAATGTTTCCCTCTCCGCCAAGACTAATGTTGGTGGTATCCGTGATTAAATTGAAGGCGACTAAATTTCCATCTCCTGGGTGATTATAAAAATGATTGACCGCAGAGCCACTCAATATAATATTTCCCGTTCCGGAAAGTAATGAATTCAAACGGGTGACATCGGCGTTGAGTGTAATATTGCCCATGCCAATCAAATCGATGTCCAAAACATCAACCTGAAAATTGTTGGTTCCCGCGATATTTCCCATGCCGGTCAAGATCACATTTTCCAAATCTGTCATCATTAAATTAACGGTCAAATTGTTGTTTGAAAAAGTCGTGTTGGGCGAGGAACTGATGACAAGGATGCCATTAGTGACGGAAGTGATAATATATTGGTGGAAATTGTCGTCAGCCGAAATCGAAACCGCCTGTTGTGAGCCGCTGGCGATGTTGACATTGCCGGTGGCAACAAGAATAACCGAATGAAAATCGGGCAGTGTTCTTTCGATAGATGTAATATTCCCGGAGCCGGTAATCTTTACCGAATTGGCAGGGTTATCATCATCGGAACATGAAGTAAACAAAGCCAGCGAAATAAAGCAGAGCATGAAAGATAGAACGGTTTTCATTTATAATCTCCCTTTTATATGGACATTTTAATATACTTGATTTGCGCATTATTGTTTCAAGATAATGGATAAATCAAGCACAATTCCAGAAATTAATTCATTTAGTTTTGGCGTCAATTGCTTTGTTGACTTTTGGTGAATAATCCGTTTTTATTAGGCCTGATTATGATTGATAAGCCGCCTGAAAAAGAAATGTCGTTTCTCGATCATCTCGAGGAATTACGCCGCAGAATCCTCCGCTCGATCGCGGCGATATTTATCGGGGCGATCGCGGCCTATTTTTTTTCGGAATGGCTGGTCAACGTCGTCTCGGCGCCGCTTGAGGAAGTGGGCGTTTATTTCAAGGCTCCGGCCGAAGCGTTTTTGACGCATATAAAAATTTCCCTGTTTGCCGGAGCAATAATCTCATCGCCGTTTATCTTGTATCAAATCTGGATGTTTATCGGACCGGGGCTTCTCAAAAGCGAAGTTAAAATTGTCATTCCAATTGTAATTTCATCAACCATTTTTTTCCTATTGGGCGGGTCGTTTTGCTTTTTCTTTGTTATTCCACTGGCGGTCAAATTCCTGCTGGAATTCGGCACGGATAATATGAAGCCGATGATCATGATCGGCAATTATATATCATTCGCCGGAGCGCTGGTATTAGCTTTTGGAATCGTTTTTGAGCTTCCGGTGGCATCGTTTATATTAGGCCGGATTGGGGTTATCGATCATAAGATGCTTGGTAAGGGGAGACGTTACGCGATAGTCGGGATATTTATCCTGGCGGCTGTTATAACTCCTCCCGATCTGATTAGCCAGCTTCTCCTGGCGGGGCCGCTCTATTTGTTATATGAAATTTCGATTATGGTTGTATGGCTGACCGGACGAGATCGTAATCGCGAATAATCGACTCTTGCCGCTTGACAGAAATTGTATCGATAGTTAGATTCTTTTCAGGATTTTTCGCACATAATGCCGGATGATCGGCGCAGGTGAAGATACCTGCACCGCACCTTTTTACTGGCTGATAAGAAAACCAAGCGGGTGTAATTCAGTGGTAGAATGTCAGCTTCCCAAGCTGGACGTCGTGGGTTCGAACCCCATCACCCGCTTTTTTTTATTGTTATGAAAGTAGTCGCGATAACAAAATCTTCACCATTTTATGGTGAAATCACACCGGGAGCCGACCTGGTTGCCGTCAATGGGCATCCTGTATCCGATGAGATCGATTTTCATTTTTACAATACAGAAGATAAATTACGCCTTGATTTTTTCATCGATGGAAAGAAGAAAATAATAAAAATCGACGATGCCTATGCCTGTGGTGATTTGGGTTTGGAATTTGAAAAGACGAAAATCAAAATTTGCAATAACAATTGCATTTTCTGTTTCGTTCATCAACAGCCCAAAGGGATGCGCCGGAGTTTATACATCAAGGATGATGATTACCGGTTTTCGTTTACGCACGGCAATTTTATATCTCTATCGGGGATGACCGAGGCCGATTTTGCTCGAATTATAGAGCAACGTCTGTCGCCGTTGTATATCTCTGTTCATTCTACCGATGATAAACTACGACGCTGCATTTTCCAAAATGAAAAATTGCCCAGGATTATTCCGGCTTTAAAGAAATTGACAAGTAATGGCATTACCGTACATACTCAAACAGTAATATGCACCGGTATTAATGACGGTGAACATCTTGAAAGGACAATAGAAGATTTAGCTTTATTATATCCCGGAGTGTCGTCGCTGGCGGTTGTGCCGGTAGGATTAACAAAATATAGAAAACGCCTCCCGGATTTGCGCTCATATTCAGGAAAAGAAGCTGACCAAATCGTAAAATTCATTCATAAAACTCAAAAGCGATTTCAGAAATTAATTAAAACAAGATTCGTTTATGCCGCCGATGAATTTTACTTGTTGGCCGGCAGGAAATTTCCTCCACTTTCAGAGTATGAGGATATGCCCCAGTTTGAGAACGGCATCGGGATGGCTCGTCAGTTTATTACTGGTTTCAATCGAAGAAAGAGATGGTTGCCCGGGGAACATTCTGCTAAGTTGCGGATAGGAATTGTAACCGGTCGGTCGGCTGAACGGTTTATGAAGTCGGCTGTCATGCCAGCTATTGATAGAATTAGAAACTTAAAAACATCATTGTATGTTGTCGATAATGAATTCTGGGGAGATACCGTTACCGTAACGGGATTATTGACGGGGGGTGATATTCTGAAACGGATTAGGAATAATAAACAGGATGTACTCCTGTTGCCGCCGAATTGCCTCAACACGGATGATCTCTTTCTTGACAATTTGACTCTCGATGAGTTTACTAAAATGGTCGGATGTCCGGTTTTGACCGGTTCGTATGATCTGGTGAAATTAATTCGCCGGGCTTTTGAGATGAGGAACAGTTGATGCCATTGCCCATCGTTGCCATAATTGGCCGTCCTAACGTCGGTAAATCATCGATGTTCAATCGGATGATTAAACAACGGCTGGCCGTTGTCGACAGCGCTTCGGGTGTAACCCGCGACAGGAATTTCGCGCCCTGCGATTGGAACGGCCGGGAATTTTATCTGGTCGACACGGGCGGAATGGTGCCCGGGACCGATGACCAGATGGAGCAGTTAATTTTGGAGCAGGCTCAGATTGGTCTTGATGAAGCAGATATCGTTATTTTTATGGTCGATTGCCAAACCGGAATAACGGAGCTCGATTCACAAATCGCCCGGCAATTATTGCGGGCCCAAAAGCCTATCATTATTTCACCCAATAAAGCAGATAACGAACAGCTCGAAATTGACGCCAGTGAATTTTACAGTCTCGGCTTTGAGCGGCAATTTTGCGTTTCCGCGGCTAACGGTCGGGGCGTCGGGGATCTTCTGGATGAGATTGTTCGGTTATTGCCCGAGACTGGCGATGAGGTTCCGGAAGACAGCAGTATCCGCATCGCGGTAGTCGGGCGACCCAACGTTGGAAAATCATCTTTTGTCAATTGCCTTTTGGGTGAGGAACGACATATAGTCTCCGAACAACCGGGGACGACTCGTGATTCGATAGATTCGGTAATTTCGGTAAATAACATAACCTATACTCTGGTAGATACGGCCGGATTGCGTAAAAAAAGCCGGGTCAAAGAGAATATAGAATACTATACGACTCTACGAACGATTCGCGCCGTCCAGCGTTGTCACGTGGCTTTGATTCTTCTTGATGCCAACGAAGGATTGAATGTCCAGGAATTAAAAATTATAGATGAAGTCGCCGAAGCCGGGCGGGGGATGGTTTTGACGGTTAATAAATGGGATATATTTGACAAGGACGAAAACTCCGCCGCGATTTACGCTCGGCAGTTGGCCGAAGCGATGCCGACTTTTAGTTATATCCCTTCGATTTTTATATCGGCAAAAACCGGTCAGCGGGTCGTGAAAACTTTAAGTTTGATCGATCGCGTTTACTATGAATACAATAAACGCATCGATACGTCCACGCTGAATAAATTTCTCGAAGGCGCTGTCAAACGTCAACCGCCCCCAGCTACCAAAGGTAAGTGGATAAAGTTCTATTATATTTCACAGCCGGATACGGGTCCGCCAACTTTTGTCGTCTTTTCAAATTATCCTCAATTTATTCAGGATCCATATCGCAGATACTTAACTAATCGCCTGCGCGAGCAATTTGGATTTGAAGGCATACCTCTGAAATTCAAATTCAAAAAGCGTTCCGATAAATAATCCGGATTTTATCGCAGGGGCGGCGTAAGGCTTTGTCTCTTATCCATTTTTAATTAATAATATTTTCTTCCGGCCGATACACCGAAAAATGGAATAAATATATCAATTGGAAGCCGAATTTGGAATATCAGGATACTATATATGATCTCGAGGAAAAGATATATGAGCTCGAGAATAAATTAGAAACCAATAATCAGGAAATTCATGATTTAGCAAATATTGCCGCGGTTATTACTTCGATACTCGATCAGGAATCAGTATTAACGGTGGCGATGGAAATCGCCATCCGACAAGTAGCCGGTGAAGTCGGAGCGGTCATAATATTAGAAGACGGGCGGATGTCAGTCAAAGTAGCCTGGGGGATAGACGCTGATATTATCGAGGGGTATAAATATAAAGAAAATATGGATGTCGTCCGCTATTGCCTTAATCAAAAACAGGCGTTCTATGATAATGATTGCCGAAAGAGTTTCTCCAATGATTTTCCCGCCAACAATCTTATAATATCGCCTCTTGGTTCCAAGACTATCTCCGGCACGATGATAATATTTAATAAAGAATCAGGTGGGGAATTTAATGATCATGATCTTGAAGCGATGGAGATGATTTGTCGTTTCACTTCGGTTTCAATGGAAAATTCTGCCCTTCTTCAGGAGTCTCTTGAGAAACAGAAAATTGAACAGGAACTGGATTTAGCTCAACAAGTCCAGACTACGTTACTCCCTGAAAGTGTAACCATGAAAGGCATTGATGTTGCCTCGACCTATATTCCGGCGCGAAAGGTTGGGGGAGATTATTACGAGATCATGCCAATCGGCAAAAACAAAATGCTGTTCATGCTCGGGGATGTCGCCAATAAGGGAATTCCGGCCGCCCTGGTAATGACCTCGGTTCACGCGATAATTCACGCTAATATTGGCTCCGGGAAGAACATTCAGGTTACCCATCTTATGGCTCAGCTAAACGATATTCTGTGTAACGATATTATCAAAGATAGAAGTATGTTTTTAACCATGTTCATGGGGTATATAGATCTCGATTCGGGAGTCATGGAATACTGTAATGGCGGTCATCCGCCGGCGTTTTATTACCGGGCGTCAAATAGAAATACTTTGCGCTTAAAGTCAAAAGCAACTTTAGTTGGTCAATTCGCGGGATTACCTTTCCGCTCGTCCAAAATTAAAATTGGGCCGGGCGACCGGATTTTTATCTATTCGGATGGCATAAATGAAGCGGAAGATAAAGGCGGTTTGCTATATGGCCTGGATCGACTTGAGGAGTTTTTCAAAGCCGGTATAGCTTTCGATACCAAGCGATTTAATCAGGTTGTCAAAGAAGAGATAGACCGCTATCGGATCGGCTCTCGCAAAGAGTCAACCGATGATTTTACAACGCTTGTGATTGATATCAATCAGCCGGAAGAGCAAAAAAAGGAATATGATTTCAAATATGTCTCAAGTCTGACGCAATTGGAAAAGCTATATAACGATCTCGACACAGCAACCGGAGAGAACAATCTGAGTGCCAAAATCGCTAATTTAATCAAAGTAGTTATTTCCGAGGCGTTTACAAACGCAGTAATCCATGCCCATAAAAACGATGAATCGAAGAAAATACATGTTTCCCTGACGCTAAATAAATCAAGCATTATTGCCGATATTTTGGACGAAGGTACATGCAGGGGATTAGAGGAGTTAAAAAACCATAATTTGAATATTGATCCTCTGGCAGAAAGTGGTCGGGGGCTCGGATTAATAAAGGAATTAGCAGATGAAGTCGAATTTTCACGGAGGCCTCAAGGGGGTCTTAGGGTGAGAATTTTACTTAAGCCGGACCAGGAAAATATACAATAAGATATACAAAAGGAGGATGGGATGGAAATTATTACCAGTATCAAAGATCAAGTCAACGTGTTATCAATGCGTGGCAAACTTGATTTGGCCAATGCCGCCAAATTAAAAGAAACTGTGAAAACTATTCTTGATGAAAAACGGAATATGATACATCTGGATATGAAGGATGTCGATTTCATCAACAGCTCCGGATTAGGTGCACTGGTTTCACTGATGAAGGAAATTCGAGTTCAGAAGGGCCGCCTGACTCTTTCCAATTTGGCGCCCTATGTAAATGAGATTTTTGAGATCACTCAACTGTCACATGTATTCGAGATTTTTCCAACTTCTGAAGAGGCGATCACCAGCTATCAGACCGCCTGCTCAACCGGAACCGAATAATAAAACGAGGGGATAATTATGCCGAAGATTGAAGTTTCGGTAGAAGACCTATTAAATCAATTATCCAGTCCTGATTTTTTTGAACGGGAAGAAGCCGTTAAACAGCTCGGTCAGATGAGCGAGGACTCGGCTATTGCCGGTTTGGTACTGGGTCTGGAAGACGAGGACCGCGGTATCAGGGAACTGGCCGCGGATCATTTGGTCAAAATTGGCGGGAGCACTTGCTCTCAATTACTCGCGAGCTTTATGGGGCATGACGAGATTTCGGTAAGAAATCTGGCCGCGGAAATTCTTATTCGAATCGGGCGAAGCGCGGTCCCGGCGCTCTCACAAGCTTTGGATAATGAAGATCACAATCTCAGGAAATTTTCTCTTGATGTACTGGGATTAATTAAAGACCATTCCGTTGCGGGAAAAGTTCATTTAATGCTGGATGATCCTAATGAAAATGTGGCCTGTTCAGCCGCGGAAACGCTGGGGTACATTGGTAATCAGCATTCTGTTCGTCCCCTTCTCAACGCTTTTGAAAAATATGATTTTTTGCGAGCGCAGGCCGCTGAGGCCCTGGGTAATATCGGACATGAATCCGCGTTTGAGGGTTTGCGAGTTCATCTGGATGACAAAGATCCGGTTGTTTTATATTCCATTATTGAAGCTATGGGGAAAATGGGCTTAGAAGCCGGCATTGAGGATTTGAAGCGGTTTATTAATAGTGACATGCAGATGATTACGGATGCTGCGATAGCCGCCATTATACGAATAGCCCAAGCCAACGGCCGATCAATATATAGCGAATTTCGTGACGATGTCGTAAAGAAATTCCTTGTCGATAGTTTGAGGTCTGATGATGAGTCGGATGTGCAATTCGCCCTCCAGGAGTTGAGACATTGGAATGAGCCGGATATAGTAAAAGAATTGATAGTTTTGCTTATTAAATCCGAAGGACATCTGGTGGGTGATATAACCAATGTTTTAAAGGCTGTTGGGACTCCGGCAGTCATGGCCATAAGTGAGAAATTGCATGAATCCACCGACAAAGAAAAGTTGAAAATTCTCGATGTTATCGGGATTTCGGAAGATATTCGCCTGGTCGAAGACATAGAAAAGCTGGCCGATTCGCCTAATTCTGAGATTCGAGAGAAGGTGGCCGTAGCTCTGGGGCGATGCAACGCTCAAAATTCCTGGGAAATAATCGAACATCTGATGTCTGATTCGGTCGGTCATGTCCGCGCTGCGGCCATCAAATCTATCGGATGGCTCGGTATTCCCGAGGGACGGGAAGATTTATTGATTAAGGGATTGGATGATGACTATCCCGATGTCAGAGAAGCGGCGATGGGAGCAATGATTTTATTGGGCGGATCCAAAGTTATTGAAACGTTTACCAATGATTTAAATCATGAAAGTGCCGAACGTCAGCGTCTGGCTGCAATCGCTCTGGGTATGATAGGCGAGGAAGAAACCGTAAATCCGCTTATTACCACTGTTTCTCATAGTGACCCGGCCGTTCGCCGGTCCGCCATTGAAGCTCTGGCTCGTGTAGGGGATATGGAAATCGCGGGCGCTATTCGAGCCGGACTCAACGATGAAAACTCATTGGTTCGAAAGGCGGCCGTGACGGCTCTGGTTAAACTTCTTGGTTCGAAGGCTATTGAAGATATTAAACATCTGCTGAATGATAATGATTTATGGGTCAGATACCATACGATTGATGCAATTGGGGGGATGAGAATTCCAGATCATTCCGAACTGCTTTTACAGTATCTGGACGATGAGCAAGACATCATACGAATTGCCGCAGTGAAGGCATTAGCGACTCTGGGAGATAAATCAATTCTTGAAAAATTGAAACAAATTTCCTGTGAAGGTAACGAGGATCTTGCGGCGGCCGTCAGGGAAGCTACTGACGCTTTAACGGGATAGGCAAATGAATAAATATAGAATTCTGGTCGTGGATGATGAGCTGCTAATTAGAGATTTGCTTTATGATTTCTTTAGTTCTCAGGATTGGGATATCATGGTTGCCGAAGGCGGCTATAAGGCCATTGAGTTTTTAAAAAATCAGGATTTTGATATCGTTTTAACGGATCTAAAAATGCCTGATATGGATGGTATGGCTTTGGCCGGACGCATAAGAGAATTATACCAGGGATTGCCGGTCGTCATAATGACGGGTTACCCCTCGCTGGATTCCGCAATTGAAGCGCTTCGGTATAAGATAGATGATTACATAATAAAACCGTTTAATGTCAATCAACTCTTTAAGACTATAAAGCGAGTAGTCGAGGAAACAAATAGTAAGATACAGGCGGGGGAAGCCTAACATTTGATCAGCTGAAAAATGACGACCAATAAGGCGTGTAATATATAAACGCATGTATCCTTATCATAGGGGAAGCCTTAATAGAGAAGATTAGACCACATGATTCATCGTCGATTAGGGCACAAGGGAAAGAGTAATGGTTAACAATGAATTAGATCTGGAATTGACCGAAGAAGAATTCGAATTGTTCCGCGATTTCATTCATGAACAGGCCGGAATATTTTTCGCGGACAATAAAATGTATCTGGTTAAAAATAGGCTTTGTAAGCGGATTAATGAGCTGGGTATTAGGAATTATAAGGATTATTTTTATCGAGTCAAATACGACGTCACCATGAGAGAATTCAATTATTTGATGGATTTGGTGACCACGAACGAGACTAGTTTTTTCCGAAATCCGCCTCAATTGAAATCCTTTTCTGAAGAGGCTTTGCAGGTGGTAATTAAAAATAAGGTGGAGAATAATAAACCCAAATCGATCAAAATATGGTCGGCCGGATGTTCGACCGGTGAAGAACCGTATACCCTGGCTATGATACTACTGGAGCATCTGGGAACCGCTTTGGGGTGGAATATTGAAATTGTGGCGACCGATATTTCCGAGCGGGTTTTAACGACCGCTCGACGAGGGCTTTATAATGAAATCGCACTCCGGACGACACCCAAAGACTTGATAAAGAAGTATTTCAGCCATGACGGACAAAAGTATGCAATCAATCCGGCAGTCAAGAATCTGGTAAGATTTGGATTCCTTAATTTACATGATTCGCGGAAATTATCGATGTATTCCAATATGGATTTCATTTTCTGTCGAAACGTTATGATCTACTTTTCGGATGAAGTGAAAAAGCAATTGGTTCGCGGATTTTATAATTCTCTCGCTCCGGGAGGGTATTTCTATATCGGTCATAGCGAGTCCCTGCACGGAATATCAAGAGCTTTTAAACTGGTTTATTTCAAAAATGCCCTGGTTTACAATAAAGAAGAAAGCCGCGGCGGGGTCGATACGGCTGCGCGAGATATTCAGGGTAAAAAACTGGCAATAACAACGGGGGCCGGCTCAGGAGCGGGAAAAGCAATAGAACTGTTGAAGAAAATTAAACCCATGTCGAATAATAGAGTAGGAAATACAGGCTAAATATAGAGGTATGATTATGGAACACACAGTGTTAGTTGTGGATGATTCTCGGACAATTGTGAAATTCGTCTCGTTCTCGCTGAAAAACCGGGGATTTAATGTTCTGACGGCCAGCGACGGAATGGATGCCATTGAAAAAATATCCACGCACGCGACACCGGTGGATCTGATAATAACCGATTTGAACATGCCTAATGTTGACGGCTATGAATTGATCTCGACTTTACGCAAAAATAGCAAATACCAGGAGATTCCGATTATCATTCTGTCTTCGGAGGAAGATGAAGAGGATAAACAAAAAGGAATAGACGCCGGGGCATCTTCCTACCTGGTTAAGCCATTTAAATCCACAGTGTTATTGAGAGAAATATCGAAATATTTGGAATAAACGATAATTGTGAAAACATAAAAGGAGGCCGCTTTGGCTGATTTAAAAATTCTCGCAGTCGATGATTCTCCGACAATGCGTCGGATAATTGTTAACTCTTTGAAAAAAGCGGGTTACAGCGACATTACCGAAGCCTGCGATGGCAAAGACGCCCTTGCAAAAATGAAAGTCAATAATTTCGATTTCGTAATTACCGATTGGAATATGCCGGAGATGGACGGGATGACTTTTGTTACCAATATTCGTGGTTCTTCGGACTATAAAGAAGTCCCTATCCTGATGGTAACGACCAGGTCGGTTAAGGATGATATAGTCGACGCCATTAAGGCCGGCGTTAACAGTTATATTGTGAAACCGTTTACGCCGGACATTCTTAAAGAAAAAATCGAACAAGTTATGGCTAACGTTTAAGGAGAATATCATGGCGAAAAAAGAATCTACAAAGATAGAAAAAAATCAGTTCACGGAAAGGTTACGCGCAGAACTGAAAAAACTGACGGGTTCCATAAATGAAATTATGCATAATATGAAAATGATGCAGAACCCGATTATGGAATCCCGCGAGAGATTACCCAAGGCTAATGAACAACTCGGGAAAATATCCGCCCAAACCGAAAAAGCGACTCATACGATGCTGGATATGGTTGAACAAATTTTGGAACACCAGGAAAAGATCATGCAATTCACAGGTGATGTCACCGGGTTTTTTAAAAAGTCGCGTTCCAAATACAAAAATGTTCATCTTGATCATTTGGCCCGCATTAAAGAGATGGCATCAATTTCACAGAATAACGCTTTTCTTATAATGGATGCTTTACAGTTCCAGGATATTACCTCTCAGCAAATGCGGCACGCTTCAACTTTATTGGAAGATATTGAAAATCGCCTGCAATATCTTTTGGCGGCTTTTGAAGGAAAAGAAGTATCCGACATTGAAAAACAACATGCCCTTACCGGGCAGGCTTATGATCCCGAAGCCGATTTATTTAACGGGAAAAATCAAGGTGAGGTAGATAGTATCGTTTCCACGGTCGCCGTCAAAGATTAACAAGGGGAGTAAACATGTCGACGACTGACGTCGAAATGATTGGACTTGATGAAATGCAGGAAATCATTGTTGATTTTCTGGTAGAAGCTGATGAATTAGTAAATTCGCTCGACAATAATCTCGTCAAGCTTGAGGAAACGCCTGAAGATCCGGATCTCTTAAATGAGATTTTCCGTGCGGCTCATACGATAAAAGGAACTTCGGGGTTTCTCAGTCTTGATGATATAACATCGCTGACTCATAAGATGGAAGATGTGCTGAACAAGATGAGGAAAGGCACATTGAAAGTCAACGGCAACATTATGGATGTGTTGCTTGAGTCGGTCGATAATTTGAAAATACTCCTTCAGGATGTTTCTGACCATAAAAAAGTGGACCGGGATTTAAGCGGTATCATTTCAAAGTTGGTCGCGATAAATGAAGGCCAGGAAATCGAATCGGTTAATGAGGAAAAGACACCACCCAAAGATGAAATTTCCGTTCAAAAGGGATCCGAAAACAAACCTGCGGCGCCGGTGCAACAGTCCGCGAAAAAGCAAAATAATGTAGCTGGCGGCAACCATCAAGAAAAAGAAACTATCAGGGTTGAAGTCAATCGCCTTGATACATTAATGAATCTTATGGGGGAGTTGGTCCTGAGCCGAAATAGCCTTCTGCAAACGACCAACAATTTGGGGCGTGAGCATGAAGACTTAGCGGGGATGGATGACTTGAATCGGGCGGGCTCTCAAATCAATTTCGTAACCACCGAAATACAATTGGCGGTTATGAAGATGAGAATGTTACCGATCGAAAAAGTCTTTACAAAATTCCCCAGAATGGTTCGAGACCTATCTCGCGAGGCCAAAAAGAAAATCAAACTTGAAATGTTCGGAGAAGAAACGGAACTCGATAAATCGGTTATTGAGTCGATTGGCGATCCGTTGGTGCATTTAATCCGAAATTCGTGCGATCATGGAATCGAGATCCCCGAAGACAGAATCGCAAACGGCAAACCGGAAGAAGGTACGATTCGACTGGGTGCGTCTCAGGAGGGTTCCAATATCGTAATCTCAATTGAGGATGACGGCAAGGGTTTAGATATTGAAGCCATAAAAAGTAAGGCTATTGAGCGCGGATTGACAACTCCGGAAGAAGTGGAACGTCTAACCAGTCGGGAAATCTATAGCTTTATTTTTCAACCCGGTTTTTCTACCGCCAAGAAAGTTACCGATGTTTCAGGGCGTGGCGTAGGGATGGACGTTGTCAGGACCAATATTGAAAAGCTCAAGGGTATAATCGATATTGAATCCGAGGTTGGAAAAGGTACAACAATCAGCATTAAGCTTCCATTAACGCTTGCCATTCTACAAGGCTTATTAATCATTAGTGAAGATGAAACCTATATCGTACCCCTGGCGTCGGTGCTGGAAACTCTGCGAGTTTCCCTGGATGAAATAGAATCAGTTAACCGCAGGAGGGTCATTACCCTTCGCGACGGATTATTACCTATCGTTAATCTTAATCATGTACTTAGGGGCAGGGCTAACACTGCCGATAAAAGCGAAAATCCGTATGTTGTTGTTGTGGGACTTGCTGATAGACGATTGGGATTGATTGTTGATGAGCTTCTGGGACAAGAGGAAGTTGTAATTAAATCAATGGGTCACATGCTGGGTAAAGCCAAGGGTTTGGCAGGAGCTACTATCCTGGGCGACGGCCGAGTCAGACTCATTGTTGATTTAATTGGGCTTTTCAAACTTGCCAATGAATATAACAAATAAAGACTGATATCAGATGATTCAAAAAAATATAATTCGCGTACTGGTTGTTGATGATTCCGCGTTTATGCGCAAAGCCATCAGCATGATGATCAGTGATGATCCTGAAATTGAGGTTGTCGGAACAGCAACAAACGGAGAAGAAGGCGTTGAAAAGGTTCTTGAACTCGCTCCCGATTTGGTGACAATGGATATAGAAATGCCTCGCATGGACGGTTTGACGGCGTTGCGCAAAATAATGAAGGAAAAACCGACTCCGGTAATGATGGTTTCTTCATTAACATCCGAAGGCGCTCAGGCCACCCTGGAAGCGTTGGATCTTGGCGCGGTCGATTTTATACCCAAACAGTTATCATACGTTTCGCTTGATATTGTTAAAATCAAACAGGAATTAATTGCGAAGATTAAGCATATAAAAAACCGCAAGAATCTTCTTATGGCTCAATACCGCACGCGTTGTGTATCGGGAATTAGTGCGGCTGTCAAGAGAAAACGCCAAGTGGCAAAGCCGTTGCTCGGCGTAGCGATGCCTCTTTCATCGAAAGCCGGGAAGAAAAATATTCGTGTCGTGGCCGTCGGGGTTTCGACCGGGGGACCTCCGGCGCTTCAAAGAGTCATTCCTCAATTACCCAAGAATTTTCCCGTACCGATTTTGATTGTCCAGCATATGCCGCCAATGTTTACCAAAACCCTCGCCAACCGACTCAATGGTTTATCTGCGCTGCAGGTTAAAGAAGCTGAAGGCGGCGAATCTTTACAAGGCGGTATGGTGTATATCGCTCCCGGGGATAAGCATATGATCGTTAATCGCAGCGGCGCCCGGCATGCCATAAAATTATCCAATGAACCGGCAGATACTTTATACAAACCGTCGGTGGATATCATGATGAATTCGGTTGAGGACAATTATCGGGGTACAGCCATGGGAGTTATTATGACCGGTATGGGCCACGACGGACTTATGGCGGCAAAGCGTGTTAAAAAATCGGGCGGAATTATGATCGCTCAGGATGAAAATACCTGCATAGTTTATGGTATGCCCCGAGCCGTCATCGAAGCCGGTATCGTCGATCGTATTAGTCCTATCGAACGGATAGCAGCCGATATAGTATCGTATTTCTAATCGAACCTGATCAGCTTTAATTACAATAACTTTTTTGTTGATTTCTCTTGTTATATATTGCTTGTTTTTATCACCATGGAAGGTGAGAAGTACAGCAAACAGGGTGTTCAATCGAGTGATGAACTAACTCAATTCAGCGAGTCGTTCGAAACATTCAATAAAATCATTAATAATTTACAGAGGCAGTACCTTACCCTCGAAAAAGAATATAGCGGCCAAAGCCGTGAACTCGAAGACATTAACCACCGTCTAAGAGCGACCATTGCTGAGAATCAATCGGTTACGACTTTTTTGAATTCTATTCTTAGCTCCTTGACTTCCGGAGTTTTGGTTGTGGATAAATCCGGAATGATATCGCATTTTAATCCGGCTGCCGAGAAGATCGTCGGAATTCCGGCCAGCGCCGCACTTGGAAAAAAATATGATGAAGTGATTTCATGTTCCACGGGAGCGCGGTATTCCGCTCTTGATACGGTTTCAACCGGGGTTGAATTCGAGGCCGAGGAAAAAGTACTACTGAGTAACGACGGCAAAGAAATTCCGGTTTCCGTATCAACGTCACTGCTTGATGACGGCAATGACGACACTTATGGAGCGGTTGAAATATTTTTCGATATGACCAAAATCAAAAGGCTGGAAGCGGAAGTAAACCGGGTCAAAACCCTGGCCGCTTTGGGTGAGATGGCCGCGACGGTGGCGCATGAAGTCCGTAATCCGTTAGGTGGAATAGGCGGATTCGCGGCTTTACTAAAAAGAGAACTGGGCGACGATAGCGTTAAAGTAAATCTGGTAAATAAAATAATCTCGGGTGTGGATACTCTGAATAAAACCGTTATTGCTCTTTTGGATTACACTCGCCGGGATCAATTAAATATGCGGGAAGTATCTCTTAGCGCTCTTATCGAAGATAGCGTTGAATATGAACGAGCCCAGGAGGATTTAAAAGAGATTTCTATCGAGATTGATATTGAGAATGAAAAACGAAGCCTGACTGTTGCCTGCGATCCGCATTTGATGAGACAAGTGTTTTTGAATCTTTATCGAAATAGCCGGGAGGCAATGAACGGAACCGGCAGGATAACAATCAGAGCTGGCAGAGAAAATAGTATAAATGCCGACTCGAACGATGAAAACAAGGTGTGGATCGAGGTAGAGGATACCGGCCCGGGAATTCCCGCCGACTTGTGTGATAAAATATTCCGACCCTTTTTTACGACTAAATCCAGCCAGAATGGGTCAGGATTGGGATTGGCATCGGTTTGGAAAACGGTTCAGGCGCATGGGGGCGATATAAGCGTTAAATCGGAAGAGGGGAAAGGATCGAATTTTAGAATTATCCTGCCCGCCTCCGATTAATTAATTTTCGGTCTTGTAAAGGACGGATAAAATGAAATTGAGCATTCTGGTAGTGGATGATGATAAACTCGTAAACGAGTTTATCGGTGAGACTCTTCGGCGCGTTCGACACGATGTTACCGCGGCATATTCCGGAGAAGAAGCCAAAACAATATTGGAATCGCAATCGTTTGATCTGGTAATAAGCGATATCAAGATGCATAAAACGTCCGGGATGGATTTGTTGAAAATAATTATAGAAAAATACCCGGATACGGTCGTGATTTTGATGACTGCTTATGGCACCGTTCAAAACGCCGTTGAAGCCATGAAAATCGGCGCTTTTGACTATCTTGTGAAACCTTTCTCTCCCGATGAAGTGGAGATGGTCGTCAGCAAAGCGCATGAATTTATGTCGATGCGTTCGGAAAATATGCTTCTCAGGGCGGAAGTGAATGAAAAATACCGAACCCTGGTGGGCGCGTCGAAAAAAATGACAGAAATTTTTCAAATGATACAGAATGTCGCCCCGAGCCGCTCGACGATTTTAGTAAGCGGTGAATCGGGCACTGGCAAGGAATTAATCGCGCGAGCTATTCATCTTTATTCTGACCGCGCTGAAAGGCAATTTATAAAACTGAACTGCGCCGCTCTTCCCGACGGACTGATGGAGTCAGAATTATTTGGTCATGAAAAAGGCGCTTTTACCGGAGCCGACAAGCAAACCCGGGGAAGGTTCGAGCTGGCCGACGGAGGGACGTTGCTTCTCGATGAAATTTCCGAAATTCCGAATAAACTCCAGGGTAAATTGTTGCGAGTGCTTCAAGAGCGGGAATTTGAGCGGGTTGGTTCGGGAACTTCTATGCAGGTTGACGTTCGGATTATAGCGACAACTAATCGCAATTTGAAAAAAGAGATAGCCGACGGGAATTTTCGGGAAGATTTATATTATCGTCTGAACGTAATACCGATTGACGTGCCCCCGCTAAACCAGCGGATGGAGGATGTCCCGCTTCTGGTGGAACATTTCCTGAGTAAGTATAGCGAGGAAACCGGTAAAGAAAAGAAATCCCTCGATGAATCCGCGATGAGGCTGTTTATGAAATATCATTGGCCCGGAAATGTTCGCGAAATGGAGAATTTTATCGAGCGAGCCGTAGTCATATCACAGGAAAAATCTCTTTCGGCCAAAGATTTCCCATCATCGTTGGTTTTAGGCAAAATTGAAGATAAGGGCGGCAATTTTAGAGTGGGGATGACGGTTCACGAAGCCGAAAAATTACTTATTCTAAAAACACTTGAAGAACAGGATGGCAATCGAACTCGCGCCGCTGAAATTTTGGGTATCAATCCCCGAACCCTGCGCAACAAACTCCATGAATACGGCATGGCCGATACTTCTTCAGACTAAATTCAAACTTAGTGTGTATTACAAAATGATAGTAACTCCATAGCCGCCTCGACCGGGGCGGCTTTTCTTTACGGATTTAGAGGTGTTAAAATCGGGAGTTTTGCCGATATCCTGAATGATTACTCGATTCGTATCGAATTAGAAAAAAGTTATGGCAAGAAAAAAATTCTACATCGACTTAGCTACATTCGGCGGGCTGGCGATTGGCATTGGCGCTATTCTTATGGCGTTTTTTATGGAGGGCGGCCGGCTTCAGGCCATAACCCGGACTGCCCCGATGTTATTAGTCATCGGCGGGACTTTCGGCGCGGCGATGATTACCACATCGTTTAGCACTGTTAATAAATTGCCAACTCTTTTGAAAATAGTGTTTTTTCGAAAAAACCCCGATTCCCGGAAAACCATAGATATGATAACAAGGATGGCCGAAAGGGCTCGACGGGAAGGCGTCCTGGGACTTGAACGGGATTTGCCTGATATTGAGGACGGATTTTTCAAAAAGGCCATTCAGTTAGTTATCGACGGGACTGAGGCGACAACTCTGCGCCAGATTTTACAGACCGAAGTTAGTTACATGTTCGAGCGCCATCGTGTCGGAATTGGTCTTTTTAAGGCTTTAGGCGGATTTTCGCCGACGATGGGCATTATCGGGACCGTCCTGGGATTGATTCATACTTTATCTAATACTTCCGACGCAGGTAAGATGGCCGTCGCAATAGCGGGAGCGTTTATCGCGACACTGTGGGGTATTGCCATGGCTAATATCATTTATCTCCCGATTGGTGATAAACTGCGATTTCGGCATGATGAAGAATCGGCCAATATGGAGCTTATCATCGAAGGGGTCATAGCGATTCAATCGGGCGATAATCCTCGAATTATTCGGACTCGGTTAATGTCGTTTATCAAACCTGAATTGCGCACCGAACAATCGTTTGAAGAAACTCGCAAGGCGGTGCAGCAACGTGCCAAAACGGATGATGAACTGGTACAGATGCGTCTCCGACGTAAAAAATTCGAATCCTTACTGCGAGTTGATGAGTAATGTTTATTCATCGCCGCAAATCAGATATTCCAGAGGATAATTCTGATCGCTGGTTACTCACCTATGCCGATCTCATAACTTTGCTCCTGGCATTCTTTATCGTCATGTATTCCATGTCACGTATTGACGCCAAGAAGTTTGGCAAAGTTTCGCAGGCGTTGCATGGCATCCTGAAGGGCGGTCCGTCGATCTTGAGGTCTCCCGATGTTGATAATTCCAATACCGGGCATGGCCTTCTCAAGGTCGGCAGCTTGAAAATGCTGCAGACCAAAATAAATGGCGAACTGGATAAGATTGGCCGCCGGGGAGATATTGTTACTGAAATCAATGAACGGGGTCTGACTATTCACATTATGGAATCGGCCATGTTTGATGAAGCCGAAGCGGAACTCAAACCGCGGGCGCGTGAGCTGTTGGATTTGGTCGCGGCAGATATTCTGGGAATGCCTAATCATGTCAGGGTGGAGGGGCATACCGACAGCAGCCCCATCCGAACTTCATTATTCCCGTCTAACTGGGAACTATCTGCCACCCGTGCTACTCAGGTCGTGAGATATCTGATTGAAAAGCATAGTTACCCGGCCGAGAAAATTTCGGCTGCCGGTTTTGCCTCATATCGTCCTTTCGTGCCAAATACTACTCTTGAGAATAAAGCCAAAAATCGCCGGGTTGACATCGTGGTGCAGACAATGGAGCTGTCTATCGCTGAGCCTTCATCGGAGCTTGATCAGTTTACCAAAGAACAATTGGAGGTCATGAGCGAAATCTCAACGGAAATAGATTCCTCTCCGGGCTGGAATAATTTTCCCGAAAATCAATAATCCAGCCCAATAAGAACTCCCCTCGAAAAATCACAACTTCTTATTATCCAATACGATACAGTATATGTCTCCGCGTTGGCATCGGCCTTGCTTTTAGGCTTGTCGGAGAAAACTATGGCTGATTTTATAAAAGCGACAATTTGGCAGAAAACCGGAGTCGATAAACTTTCCAAGTTTCTCGATTTGGCGTCTCAGCGGCATAAGTTGATAACCGCTAATCTCGCCAACACGACTACACCCGGGTACGCTGCCAAAGATATCGATTTTAAGGCGGAGATGAAAAAAGCCCTCGGTAGCGGTCCCGTATTAGCGATGAAGGCTACCAATCCGGGCCATATACCCAATTCGGGACCAAACAACAAGGTCAAGATTTTGAAGCATGGTCCGGAATCCGATGATGATTTGAACGGCGTCGATATTGATCGCGAAGTCACTAATCTGGCGGTCAATCAGATGCGTTATTCAATCGGCTCCAGGATATTGCAAAGAAAAGTACAGTTTTTGAAGAAAGCCATTAGAGGCAGTTAATAGAGGACGTGAATATGGATGGTATATTTTCTGCAATAGAGATTTCGGGAAAAGGCATGTCGGTACAGCGGCGCAAGATGAATGTCGTTTCCGAAAATATCGCCAACGCCGAAACGACTCAGACTGAAAGCGGCGGGCCCTACCGGCGCAAAAGATTGGAAATTAGCGCCGAATCTGAAAAGATACCGTTCAAAACAATCTTACAGAAAAGCCAGAATAGCCTGATTCGAACTCACAATTCTCATCTTGAGGCGGCTCCGATAACGAGTAAATTTTATGGCAGTGTTGACATGGCCAGCGCCAGGGAAGTGAGCGAGGGACAGGATTCATATAAACTGGTTTATGATCCCGGACATCCCGATTCGGATGAGGAAGGTTATGTCAAGATGCCCGATATTGAAATCATAAACGAGATGGTCGATATGATCGCTGCGAATCGTTCTTATGAAGCCAATGCCATGGCCGTATCGGCGTCAAAGGAGATGGCCAAAGACGCATTGGATATCTAAAATCACTTGAAGTAGAGAGGGAAACAGAAAGTGAAGATTAATACTGTTCCGGTCGAGGCATATCGCCAGGCCGGAAGTCAATCAGCGAAAAAAGACCAAGCCGGTTCACAGGAGAAGTTTGATCTTAAAAAGGCTCAGGAAGCCGAGAAGATTGTTCTAACCGGCCAAAAGTCAGGAGAAACCGGGGCGATTCGCGTTGAAAGTTCGCCTTCGGTTCTCAGTAATATACTGACCGCGGATGAAAACGCGGCGTTGGTTAAGAGTTTTGCCCGTTTTGGGGATTCGGCCGAATCCAATCAAATTTACGGGCGCAACGCTTGCACGCATGGAAGCAGCATCACCGGTCTGAAAGTGGATTTGACGGGATGAGCAAGATAGGTTTAATTACACGGCCGATTCTTCCGGAATTTCCCGGTAAAGATCAAATTAAGGTTAATAAGCCTGATGGAGAAGGTTTTGGCGATTTTTTATCCAAAGCCATTCAAAGTGTCAATGACATGCAATTGGAAGCCGGAGAGGCCCAGGACAAATTGATCCGGGGAGAGGCGGCTGAGTTGCATCAGGTGATGATTGCCGCGGAGAAGGCGGGAATATCTTTTGATCTTTTATTGGAAATCAGGAAGAAACTGTTGGAAGCTTATCAGGAAATTGTGCGGATGCCGATGTAAACATACGGTATCTGAATCTGATATTCATTTCAAATAGGATTTGATATGGAATATCTTAAACAGGTTATTGGACACCTGGCCGATATCGTTAAACAAATGACATTGGGTCAGGTCGTAATGCTCGTGGCTGTCGTCGTGGGTTTCATCTTTGGTATTGTCACCGTTGCCGGGTGGGTCGGCTCGGTAACATATCAACCGTTATATACTAATCTTGAGGCGGCCGAGGCCGCCGAGATTACTCGGTATTTGGCCGATAACGGTGTTTCGTATAAAATCACCGCCGGAGGAACCGCGATTGAAGTTCCCGAAACGGATTTGCATGAAGCCCGATTATCCCTGGCCTCGCAAGGGTTGCCCAATTCCGGAAATGTCGGATACTCGATTTTTGACGAAACCAATCTGGGAATGACCGAATTTTTGCAGCAATTGAATTTTCGGCGGGCTCTTGAGGGTGAATTGGCAAAAACCATATCATCATTGCGCGAGGTCCAGACGGCGCGAATACATATTGTTATCCCGGAGGAAAAATTATTTTCCGATCAGCAGCGGGAGGCGACCGCATCGGTCGTTTTGAAACTGAGACATTCGGGTGGGCTTAGCAAAAAGCAGGTCAACGGGATTACTCATCTGGTGGCAGCGTCAGTTGAAGGTCTGAAGGCCAATAACATTACGATTATTGACTATGACGGCAATATGATCTCATCCGGTAGCGGTGATAATGAAGTGGCGGCAATGACTTCCAATCAATTGGAAATGACCCGGTCGGTTGAAAACGATTTGGAGCGAAAAGCGCAGACAATGCTTGACGGTGTCCTCGGTCCCGGAAAAGCGATCGTTCGCATAACGGCCGAATTGAATTTCCAGCAATATGCGCGGACCTCAGAAAATTATGACCCCAATATGGCGGCAGTCAGGTCGGAACAAAAAACGGAAAATACAGGTAAGGCAACCCAGAAGGCGGCTGAGGACGCTGAAAACAGCGAAGAAAATAATTCCGAAGTTACGGTTACTAATTACGAAGTTTCCAAGACGATTGAATCAGTTAGTAACGCCGTGGGCAATATTAGCCGCCTATCAATTGCCGTTTTACTTGATGGCTCATATCAGATGATTGAAGATGCTGACGGCGTTGAGGAATTGGTCTATGAACCTCGTCCTCAGGAAGAGATTGACCGTTTGTCGGCAATTGTCAAAAATGCTGTCGGTTTCACATCGGAAAGAAATGACCAGATTGAAATTGTCAATATCGCTTTTGATAAGACGTACATGACTGAGCAGCAAAAATCTCTCGACGAACAATACACGCGGGAGTTTTATTATGATATAGGCAAGAAAGTATTTATAGTTCTGGCCGCTTTGTTAGCTCTCCTTTATCTTCGCAAGAAAATTAAAAAGCTCTTTGAAAGCATTGGAAAGATTATACCCTCCGCTCCGGTCCGTTTTGGAGAATCAAAATCCGGAGTTGTTTCAGACAGCGCAAAAACGGAAGAAGAGCTTATGGAAATTGAAGAAATAGAAATTAAGAAACGGCAACCCAAACTCATCGACAGGATGCAAAAAGTGGCTAAAGATAAGCCTGATGAGATTGCCAAAGTCATAAAAACTCTAATGGTTGATGTTGATTAGGTGAGATATGCCTCCAACTTATGAAGATTTAACAGCGAGTCAAAAGGCCGCCATCGCGCTGGTTGCTTTTGGAACGGAAGTATCTTCTTTAGTCCTGAAATCATTAAATGAACAGGACCTGGAAAGAATTACGGTTGAGATAGCCAATCTGCGCGAAGTCCCGCCCGATGTGGAAGAGCAGGTTATAAAAGAATGCCATGATATCTTTATGGCCCGCCAGTATGTATCTCAAGGCGGCATTGATTTTGCCAAAGATATTCTGGAAAAAGCTGTCGGTGGGAGACGGGCCCTTGATATTCTCAATCGTCTGGAATCATCTTTGAGAACCTCAGGTTTTAACCTGCTGAAAAATATTGATCCCCAGCAATTGGTGAACTTTATCCGCAATGAGCATCCCCAGACGATATCATTAATATTAACTCAGCTGGTTCCCCAGCAGGCGGCCGGTGTAATGTCCGAATTGCCTCCCGAATTACAGGCTGAAGTAGCTCTGCGAGTCGCAAATATGGAAAAGATATCTCCCGGTGTTCTTAAGGAGGTGGAGATAACTTTACAGGGGCATTTCGCTGACAGCGCCGGGCGTGATTTGTCGGTATCAGGCGGCGCCAAAACGATTGCCGAGATATTGAACCTGATTGAAACCGCATCGGAAAAAAATATTTTGCAGGCGATTGAAGCCGAGGATGCCGATTTGGCGGCGGAAATTAAAAACATGATGTTCGTCTTTGATGATCTTATTCTGCTTGATGATCGTGGTATCCAAAGACTTCTTAAAGAAGTCGAGACTAAAGACCTGGCGATATCTCTCAAAGCCGCATCCGAAGAAGTGAAGAACAAGATTTTCGCCAATGTATCCGAACGTGTGGCTGTGTTGATCAAGGAAGAAATGGAATTTATGGGTCCGATGCGTTTGACAGACGTTGAAACGGCGCAGCAGAGAATTGTTGAATCGGTACGCCGACTTGAGGAAGAAGGCCAATTGGTTATTGCCGGTCGCGGTGGAAAGGAAGATATCATTGTCTAAGGTTTTATCCATTCCGCTAACCGACGCCAGAGTGCTGATTGGAGAATATTCAATTGACCGTGAGGCCGAAGAAAAGGCCGAAATGTTACTGCAAAAGAAATATCCGGGATTGATGGTCATGACTTCAGCCGAAGGAAAAAAACAGGTTCCTTTGCAGGATATTATTCAACTTGATGATAAATTCCGGCAGGAAGTTAAAGGAGCTTATAGCAAGGGTTATGAAGAAGGACAAAAGTCTGGCCATGAACGAGGTCAACATGAGGGTCTGGAAGAAGCCCGTCAAATTGTCGCGTCGCTGAGCGGTGTTTTATCCGATATCACTAATCAGCGACATCAGATATTGGCCGATGCCAAAAACAAAATCCTTGAATTAATATTGAAAATTTCCCAAAAACTGACTTTTGCTGCGGCAGAATTCGATCCTCAAATCACAATGTCAATTATTTCAGGAACGATTGAGCAATTGCTCGATAAAAGGAATATCAAGGTTAAAGTCCATCCAGGTCACTTGGCCGAACTGGAACAACATATCGATAAATTTATGGGTAGCAATACGGCCATCAAAGAATTTAACATTGAGCCTGATCCGCGTATTAGGGTAGGCGGTTGCTTTATAGAAACTCCATCCGGAGATATCGATGCCCGACTCGAATCGATGTACGATGTGATTAAACAAGCCTTGATCGATGGTGAGGATTCTCCAGAGTGAAAATTGAGTACGATTATTACGGTAGTAAGATTGATTCTTTGCGCCTGATAAAGCAATTTGGTACTGTAAGCCGCGTCGCTGGACTGGTAGTTGAATCAAAGGGCCCCGCGGTTCCGGTGGGATCTTTGTGCCGCATTGAATCGGCCAATTCGGAATTGTCGGTTCCGGCCGAAGTTGTCGGATTTAAGGAACATACTATTTTTCTTATGCCGCTGGGAAGTATCCAGGGCATCACTCCCGGTTCCATTGTGACCAGTACCGGCGAACAATTGGGTGTGCCGGTCGGCGATCAGCTTTTGGGGCGCATATTGGATGGTTTAGGAAATCCTATAGATGATAAGGGTCCGATTATAAGTTCGTATAACAGGTTATTATATTCACAGCCTCCGGCAAGTTTGAAAAGAACACGAATCACAGAACCTCTTTATACCGGAATCAGGGCTATCGATACTATGGTCACCTGTGGCAAGGGCCAGAGATTGGGCATATTTTCCGGCTCCGGTGTCGGTAAATCGATCATGATGGGGATGATCGCGCGAGGTACCAGCGCCGATGTAACCGTAATTGGGTTAGTGGGCGAGCGCAGCCGGGAAGTAAAAGAATTTATTGAAAATGATCTGGGACCGGAGGGATTGCAACGAGCGGTAGTCGTCGCGGTTACATCAGATGAACCGGCCTTAATCCGCCTCAAAGGTATATTAACGGCGACTACAATCGCGGAATATTTCAGAGATCAGGGGAAAGATGTTATGCTGTTAGTCGATTCATTGACCCGGGTAGCGATGGCTCAAAGAGAAGTCGGTTTATCAATCGGTGAACCTCCGGCGACCAAAGGTTATCCTCCCTCAGTATTCGCGATACTGCCCAAAATCCTGGAGCGTTCAGGGCCGGGGACTATAGGTTCGATTACCGGTTTATATACTGTACTGGTAGAAGGTGATGATTTTAATGAACCGATTTCAGACGCGGTCAGGTCGGTAATCGACGGTCATATAGTTTTATCTCGGCCACTGGCATCCCGTAATCATTATCCGGCCGTGGATGTTCTTGACTCGGTTAGTCGTTTGATGCCACAGGTCGCGAACGAAGAGCATAAAAAATCGGCGGGACGAATCAAGGAACTCCTGGCGACCTATCGCGATGCCGAGGATTTGATAAATATCGGCGCCTACGTAAAAGGTTCTTCCCAAAAAATCGATGACTCGATTTACTGTAATGACAGAATAAATGACTTCATGAAACAGGGGATACATGAACAGGCTGATCCGGGCGAGGCTATTGAAACCTTGCCGTCATTGATTGAAATACCGGAAAATGAAAGCGAAAAGGCCGTTGAAAAGGTTTAAGTATAGATTCGAAAAAGTTCTCTCATTTAAAAAACATCTCGAAAAACAAAAGCAACGGGAACTGGCCGAGGTGGTTGATTTTGAGCAAAAACAAAAACTGAAAATACTTGAAGTTCTGGACGATAGAGCCAATTACCAAAAACGGGAGAAGAAATTACTAACCGGGAAATTAGACGCCAATCTACTAACACGATACTCCAGATATTACATGAAATTGAAACAAATGGAAATTGGCGGACGAGAATTATTGGCCAATATAAGAGAAGAATTGGGGAAGAGACGAAAGGTTTTGATTGAGGCGACGAAGCAAAGAAAGATCTATGAAAAGTTGAGAGAGCGTCATCTGGATAAGTACACAGTCGAAATGAATTTATTGACGCAAAAAGAAAATGACGATATCGGTCAGACGATGTTTTTAAGAAATAAATAATCCTCTCTACATTAATAAAAAAAGCCCCGGCCTCGGTCGGGGTTTTTTATTTGAGCTCGCATTACTTAACGAGTAGCATTTTTCGAATTAGAGTTTTGTCATCCGCTTTAAGCCGGTAAAAATAAATTCCGGAGGAAATGGCATGACCCTGGTCATTTTTCCCGTCAAAGACGATTTCCTGTTCCCCGGCCGGCATAATTCCGGAATGCAAAATTCTAATCCTTTGCCCCAGTATATTGAAAACTTCAAGATAGACTTTTGATTGTTGGGGTAATCCAAATCGGAAGGTAGTGGTTGGGTTAAATGGATTAGGATAATTTTGGGCCAGGTATAAAGTGCCGGGAAGGGCGGTAGTTGATTCATTATTAATATCCGTTGTCATATCGATAATAATTGACCCCGTCGAGAAAGCCGGATAGGCTTTGACATAATCATAAATAGGGCCGAGGTGAACCAGCATTTCCAGATCGGATGCCATCATGGTGTCAAGAACGACAAAGGGAGTCGTCCCGGTCGTAACACACGAAAAATATATTTTTGCCAGAGGGCCCGTACCCGGGGGAAGAAGCTGAGTGTCAAAGAAGTCTATACTCAATAATGCCTGTTTGAGATTATTATCAATGAGAGTACTCAGGTTGGCGGCATTCTGTGACCGCGTGTCGGCGATTGAAATCGAATCGATAAAGAGATTGTCCGAGGTGTACGTAAATGGCAAAACTATTTTACTAAGACCGATTTCGGTTAACCCATATACGGTAACCTCAAAATTCTCGCCGGCTCGCGTTTCCACATTGTCGAACCAAATAGAATCATTCAGCGCGGGAGCAAAAGTGTTGTTAATGTGGCCCCGGTTGAAATTGGGGGTGAACCATTCATTGGTGTATAGAACAAAAGTCAGTTCGGTATTTACGGTCGTTGTGTCGAAATAAATCATCCGCTGCGGATAACCGTCTGGAATAGTGACGAATAATCGGGCCAGGAGCCCACGCCCGGAATCGATGTAAGTATCATCCAGGGTAAATTCAAGAGCTCCGATATGAACCTGGGCAAGCGCCGAATCAATAATACCCAGCGTCGTTAATCTACCTTCAGCCCTGCTTCCCGCGAATGACACCGAATCGACAATTAGATCGGGGTAGAAATAGGCGAGAGGTGCGTCTATTCCCGTTATTTTCTCGGCGTTGGAAAAATAAACGCCCAAAATGACTTTTTGCCCCGAATGAGCCGAAATAGTATCAATCCAAAGCGTATCAGTCTCACTGACCGGATTGATTGCGCCGGCGGGGGAGATCAAGAGTCCTAATAGCGCGGAAATGAATAGCGCGCTCTTTAACATATTTCTGCCAATCTCATACACCTAATTGCTTTCTTCAGCAAAAATTATGCTATAATTAACGACTAAGAAGGCTTCCATCCCTGTAATGTAGAAGAACTACGTAATTAGGCCTACATAAAGAAGTTAGATTTACCCGAACAAATATAACACATTTTTTCTCGTTTTCAAGCAAATATTGCGCTTCTCAGTTGTCGAGTTTTATGCAATAAATTGCGTAAAGAGAATTTTCTGTCACCAAATTGAAAAAAGCGTTTAACTTGTTTTGATTTATGACGATAACATTTTTATGAAACTGACCCTTAAGACTCGACGGACCGCAATGCCTAAAAAAACCGAAAGATGCGCTTTCCTAAAATGTTGTTATCTCGCTGATGCCCTCGAATGTTATGGATATAAATCCGATTGTGTACTTTACCAAAAGTCCAATAACAGGTTTTGCAGTCGCCTGATGTTCGATAAGGCCGTTGACAAAATGATCGATAAAACCAAGGCCAAATATAGTTTGCCCCCTTCTCTCAAATCCGATTTATCCAAAGCTTAAGGAAAAATCTTCAATCCCACTCGGGAGATTTTTTCCGAAATTCCAATTCCATAATATATCCCCATTCTTATAAATAATTGTAAGTCACAGTACAATAATTGGTTAGAGGCATTGCTCGGTTGACGCTTTTGCGGCACAGTCCTTGCCTATGATGGAATTGGAGGAATATCTATGATTAAGGGTATATATAAAGCCGCGTCCGGTATGGTTCCCAGAATGAAGAAGCAGGAAATTACCGCCAACAATATCGCCAATGCTTCAACGCCCGGATATAAAAAAGACTCGACTTTTATAAAGGAACTCGATACCGCAACCAAATCGATATTGCCGAGAAAATCAGACTGGCAAACTCCAATGATTGACCAAATATACACTGATTACTCGCAAGGGACTTTCAATAAAACCGGAAATCCGCTCGATGTCGCTATTGAGGGCGAAGGATTTTTTGTTCTGGAAAGCATCGACGGAGGAGATCGCCAGTATTCCCGTAACGGAAGCTTCTCTGTGGACATCGAGGGTTTTTTAATTAGCAGCAGCGGTTTTCGCGTGATGGGAGAGGGTGGCCCGATTGAGGCTGCTGGCGGCATGGTTGAGATTAATGAATCCGGTCAGTTGATGATAGATGGAAATATCACCGATCGCCTGCAGATAGTGAACTTTGAAGATAAAAGCATTCTGGGAAAAGTCGGTAGTTCCGGATTTATGGCTCCCGAGGATGCCGGACCGTTGCCGGCTGAAGGATTCTCAGTTCGGCAGGGATTTCTGGAAAACTCCAATATTAACGTTATCAAGGAAATGGTGGGGATGATAATTACCCTTCGTAATTTTGAAACCGGGGCGCGGATGATTCAATCCCAGGATGAGAGTCTAAAGACGCTATTTACTCAAGTAGGCAAAACACGAATGTAACAAATAAAGGAATTTATCATGATTAAGGCCATGAACACGGCGGCGACGGGAATGGTCGCTCAGCAGACTAATATTGACAACATTGCCAATAACCTGGCAAACGTCAATACCACGGCATTCAAGAAATCAAGGGTAGAATTTCAGGATATTCTATACCAGAATTTCCGGCGGGCAGGGACGCCTTCTGCTGTCGGCGCGATTATCCCCACTAATCTTGATATCGGTTATGGATCCCGTGCGGTCGCAACAATGCGTGAGTTTAGTCCGGGTTCGGTGCAAATCACAAAGAGCGCGACCGATATGGCGATTGGTGGCAACGGTTTTTTTCAGGTTCAAATGCCGGATGGTACCACCGGATATTCCCGTGATGGATCGTTTAAGCTCAGCGCTGACGGTCAGTTTGTAACGTCTGACGGTTTTATAATGACCCCCAATATTACCGTACCGCAGGATGCGACGGATTTATCGATCGGCATTGATGGTCAGGTGTTTGTCCTTATTGTCGGGAACGATACTCCGCAACAGGTAGGTCAGATTGAATTGGCGAAATTTATCAACCCGGCCGGATTGTCGGCGGTAGGTCACAATATCTTTATTGAAACCCCCGCCTCGGGCACTCCGATTACCGGTAACCCCGGTTCGGAAGGATTCGGCCCGGTCGAGCAGGGGCATCTGGAAACTTCCAACGTTTCGGTCGTCGATGAAATGGTAAATATGATTATGGCACAACGAGCCTATGAGATAAACTCCAAAGTTATCCAAACATCCGATGACATGACGCAAGTTGTGAACAATCTGAAGAGGTAATTATGAGAAGAACAGCTTTGATTGCGGTAATTTGCCTGATGATTATGCCGGCCGTATTAATGGCTGAGAATAGCAAAGAAGATATTCAATATCTCGAAACATATCTCGCCGAAAAAATCGTTTCTGATTATGAGCTTAATTCGGATGACGTAGAGATACGACTAATCAGATGCGCTGCCAGGCTTGATGATTTATCTTCATGCGATATTCAGGCTTACCCCCTAACGCAATCCAATCCCCGGGGACGTTTCCCAATGCGAGTCGAGATTTATCGAGATGATGCCATGACAGGGAAAGGGTCGGTTACGCTTGAAGTTCGGATTTTTGCTGACCTGCCGGTTCCAATCCGGCGGATTAGTCGCAACGATATTCTGACTCCTCAAATGTTCAGTCTGAAGCGATTCGATGTGACGTCAATAAGGGAAAAAATGCTCACCGATCTTTCTCAAATGGAAAATATCCGGGCCAGGCAAAACTTGAGTGAAGGTCGGTATGTTTCTTTGAATAAAATTGAAAAAATCCCCGATGTGGAAAACGGAATGCCGGTCTCGATCATAGCCTCGTCCGGTATATTTGAAATACGCGCCAAGGGAATGGCGCTTCAGAGAGGATATATCGGGGAATCGATCAAAGTCAAAAATATCGATTCCAAAAAAATAATTATGGGGAAGATAACATCTCCCGGAGTAGTGGAAATAACGCTCTGAACCATGGAGGGTCAGATGAATATAAAACGAATTCTTATCATCACCGCGGTTATGTTGCTTCTGCCGTTTACTCTCAAAATTTACGGCGGCGATTTTGGTCAGGCTGCTTCTCTGTTTTCGGATATAAAGGCGCATAAAGTCGGTGATATTCTTACCGTCAACATTTATGAAAACACGCAAGCCACCAATAAATCGGAAAGTAAAATCGAAAAAGCAGGAAAATTCGAGACATCCGGCGGTCCCGGCACAGGTATCCTCGATTTTATCCCGCTCTTCGGCGTCAAGGGCGAAAATAAAAACAGTTTTGACGGCAAGGGTGAAAATCTCCGTAATCGAAATTTAAGAGCCAAAATGTCCGTGACCGTTATGGCCGTCAAAGAAAACGGCGATCTGGTTATCGAAGGCACGCGCACCATTGGAATTTCCAATGACCGAGAGACATTGACTCTCAGCGGAGTGGTTCGTCAGCGCGACATTAACCCGGATAACAGCATCGAATCGTATTTGATTGCCGACGCGCAAATATCGTATCGCGGCAAAGGAGCGATTACCGACGCCAGCCGCCCGGGACCGATTATGCGATTTCTTAACTGGTTGTTTTAGGAGGAATTATGGATTTACTTAAGAAAATTCTGACATTCGTTGTTCTCCTGAGCCTGCTGGGCGCTTCGGTTATGGGCTCTTCAGTGCGCATCAAAGATATCTCCCGGATTCAGAGCGACGCCGAAATGGATTTGATCGGTTACGGTCTCATTATCGGTCTTGACGGCAGCGGTGATGGCAAAGGTACCCAGTTTACCATTCAGGCTCTTGTCAATATGATGGAACGAATGGGGTTGACCGTTGATGCCAAACAGGTAAAAGTCAAAAACGTCGCCGCCGTCATGGTGACGGCCAAAATCACCGGGGCCTCCAAACCGGGCTCACGAATAGACGTGACCGTATCGTCGGTCGGGGACGCTTCATCATTACAAGGTGGAACTCTTTTGATGACGCCTCTTTCATCGATAGACGGGACCGTTTATGCGGTGGCTCAGGGTGCGGTGTCGATTGGCGGTTTTAATGTTCAATTGGAAGACGGCAATAAGATCGTGAACAATTATACTCTGGTTGGACGAGTTCCCAACGGGGCTTTAGTCGAACGCCAACCTCCCGAAACTGGAAATAATAAGGATTTATTCCTGTCGCTAATCAATCCTGATTATACGACTTCATCACGAATAGTCAACGAGATTAACAAGAAGTACGGCCTTTGCGCTTATGCTATTGATGAAGGAACCGTCAGAGTCAGGGTCCCCGATTCACTGGCACATCCAAATGATAAAATAAATTTCATATCCCGCGTGGGCCGCTTGCGGGTTTCTCCCGACGTGGTTGCCAAAATTGTCATCAATGAAAAAACCGGTACGATTGTGGCAGGCCAAAATGTATCGATTTCGCCTGTAGCCATGGCTCATGGTAACATAACAATAAATATCAGAACTCTGCCGGTCATATCGCAGCCGGATCCTTTTTCCGATGGGGAGACGGTTGTCACATCCGAATCGCGCTTGTCGGTCGAAGAGGAGTTGGCGCGAATTATTCAGTTGCCTGAGATCGTTACAATTTCACAGATTGCCAGCGCCCTCAACAGCATTGGAGCGACTCCGAGGGATATTATCGCTATCTTCCAGGCCTTAAAGGAAACCGGGGCTTTACGAGCCGAATTGGTGTTGATGTAAATGAAAATTAGTCCTTCAGAAATGAACCTGGGAGCGATTAAAAAACAGTCGTTCGGAAAAATCTCCGGTGATGAATCATTGGAGATTAAAAAGCATCGATTGCGCAAAGCGACTAAAGAATTTGAATCATATTTTGTTTTACATATGCTCAAGGCGATGCGCAAGACAATTCCGAAATCGGATTTGACATCGGGTGGACTCGGCCAGGGCATTTATACAGAAATGTTTGACGAACAGTTGGCTCGAAAAGTTTCGGGAAGCTCAACTAATAGTCTGGCCGATATACTTTATAAATCATTGGTGACCCAGCTTGAAGCGACCGAAAATTCCGAAAATAATGCTGATAAAGAAATCAGCACTGATATTTTAAATTTGCCACGATATCGAAACTCCTCCGGCGGCAGGATAGGTTCAAATAAGGCAAATGGGAGGCAGGTTGAAAAAACTGAAAGCTCAATGTCTCCATCGATTATTCGCAAGCCGCCAATTTCAAATGATCCAATCCTTTCCGAATTCGGACAAAGCATCGGTGCCGCTTCTCGAAAATACGATCTTAATCCCCAATTAGTCTATTCTGTAATTCTGGTGGAATCAGGGGGACGCCCTGACGCGATTTCACATAAAGGCGCCAAAGGCTTAATGCAATTGACCGACACAACCGCCGTCGAAATGGGCGTCAGCGATAGTTTTGATCCAGAGCAGAATATCATGGGCGGCGCCAAATATCTCAGAAAAATGCTCGATAATTTTGGTGGAAACTTAAAGTTGGCTTTGGCCGCGTATAATGCCGGGCCCGGAACCGTTTCAAAATTCAACGGTGTTCCACCGTATCCTGAAACAGAAAAATATATTGAAAGAGTATTGGATAAACTCCAGATAAACAAAAAGGAGTAATCGATTAAAACTTTGGGCTAAAGAGAATTATGAAAAATACCGAATATAAATATATGGATGGAACCATAGAAAAACTATTGGATAGACTCATCAGCGTCATCGGCAGTGAAGCGATATTGTTCGAGAAATTCCTTGAATTACTGGAAATACAGCAAAAGGCGCTGGTCGAAAATAATACTGAAGAATTGCAATCGGTAACATCCCAATTACAAAAAATCGCGTTGGAATCAAAGCATCTGGAAGATGAACGTGCGGAGATAGTGGAGACAATTCAGAGACGGGAAGGCGCGCAAGCGGATTTGAATGTATTGCGAATTTGTGAAATGACCGACAGGTCCCGCTCGACCCAATTGAGAACCCTGCGGGAAACGGTGTTGAGTTTATATTCGCAGATCGAGGAAACCCGAATGCGCAACGGTCTTTTGATAAAACAGTCAATGGATCAGATTCGAAATACAATGGAATCAATCGGGCGTATTCCGGCCCAAAAGGATATATACCAGGGGAAAGGGAACATCTCAAAAGAATATGCACCGATCGGTGTGGATAGGAGAGTTTAGGGATGCCGGGCTTATTTCATGGATTGGAAATCGGCAAGCAAGCGTTGCTCACCCATCAGTTGTCAATGACGACGATTGGACATAACCTCGCCAATGTCAATACACCCGGATACTCCCGCCAAAGAGTTACCGTTACCTCGGCCATGCCGATTGAGATGGCTAAGTTTAATATCGGATCAGGCGTTACGGCCAAAACGATTACCCATGTTCGCGATTTGTTCCTAACCAATCAGTACCGTCGGGAAAGTAAGTCCCTCGGCGAATGGACCTACAAAGAAAAATCTTTATCGCAGATAGAATCGTTCTTCGCCGAACCCAGCGATAACAGCCTGGGAAGCGCCCTCAATAATTTCTGGGAAAGCTGGTCATCTCTTGCCGCCGGAGACGCCGACTCCTCGACACCGCGCAATCAGATTGTTGCCAGTGCGAGGACGCTTATCAATTCCTTCAGGATACTGGACCGTCAGGTAACCGAACTGATTTCATCAACCGATAATGATATTGTTAACCGGGTAGAGCAGCTTGGTCAATTTGCAAAACAAATCGCCAATCTGAACAGATTGATAGCCAGTGAAGAACTGGGAGGACAAAAGGCGAATGATTTGCGTGACCAGCGAGATTATTTGGTCGATGAGTTGTCAAAACTAGTAGATGTTGCGACTCGTGAAGAGAAGAATGGAACTATCAGCGTTTTTATCAGCGGTCTGGCCATTGTCGAAAACGCGGATACATACGAGTTGGAGATCCGGAAATTAAGCAAAGACAATATAGTCATAAGTGAAATAGTCTGGGAAGGTACTTCAACCGCAGTCAAGCTAAAAGGCGGCGAGTTGAAAGGCTTAATCGATGTGCGGGATACTATTGCTCCCCGTTATCGCAATCGTTTGGATGATTTGGCCCAAACATTGGTGACCGAGTTAAACGCTATTCATAGGGCTGGCACCGACGTGTACGGCGACACCGGATACAATTTTTTTAACCCTCTTTTCACGACCGCCGGGACAATCCGGATTGATAATAGCATTACGCTGGATTCCGGGCGCATCGCCGCTTCTTTAAGCGGCGAAATCGGAGATAACGCCAATGCTTTAGCCATCTATGATATCAGGAATGGCTTGGTCGGAGCGTTGGGGAACGCCTCGATTACGGAATATTACAATTCCACCGTAGGCATGGTTGGGGTTGAAACGCACGAGGCGAAAACGTTCAAGAGCAATTTTGAGGTCCTGATGCAGCAGATTACCAATTCTCGGGAATCTGTCCAGGGCGTATCACTTGACGAAGAAATGGCGAATCTGGTGAAAATGCAGCATGCATATAACGCCGCCGCCAGGATCATTACGACAATGGATGAAGCGCTTGGCACGGTTATCCAGGGAATGGGCGTAGTCGGGCGGAGCTAAAAAACTTTGAGCAAGTTTCACCACGGAGGGTGACGTGCTGATATTGACAAGGAAGTTAGGGGAGTCTATCACCATTGGTGATGATATCAAGGTAACAGTTCTTGGTATCTATGGGCGCCAGGTGAGGATAGGCATAGAAGCCCCCTTACGAATAGTGGTGCACCGCGAGGAAATATACGTTAAGATACAGAACGAAAATCAGAAAGCGGCCAAAACCATTAAGGAGGACCTGACTAATGTAATAAAGGTCCTCAAACAAAAATTGAAAAGAGGAGATGGGAAGGCCAAGAAGTCGCCCCATATCAAACTTAAGCGCGATAATGATCAAAGATCACGGCCAAATGATTAATTCCGGGGATGATATGTTTGGAAGTAAAAGAAAAGCAAAGGAAGAATATGAGGATCCGGCCACAAAATACGGCCGGATGATAAGAGAAAAAAAGGGCCGGAAACGCTCTGAAAAGAAGCAATCACTATTATCCCGAATATTCAATATCGGGCATGATAGCGATTTTGTTTATCACGACGATTAAACCGGCGGGTGAGCCATGCGTGTAACTAACCAGATGATTATCAACCGGACGATTTTCAATTTGTCCCGGAACGCGTCAAGATTTATGGATTTGCAGAGCATGCTGTCCACCGGGAGGCGAATAAATACTCCGTCCGACGATCCTATCGGAACCCAGAGAGATTTGAATTATCGTTCAAGATTGGCCGAAATAATACAGCTTAAGTCCAATGTAAGCCAGGCGTACGGAAGACTGTCGTTCTACGAAGACACTCTTAATGATTTAAAAAACCTGTATGAATCGTCCAATTTAACCGCCACGACAATGGCCAACGATACCTTTACGGCGGTTGAGCGCGAAGCGGCCGCCAATGAAGTAGATTCCATATATCAACAGGTGCTGCAGTTGGCCAATAAAAAAATAAACGGACGCTATATTTATTCCGGTCATCGTATTCGAACAGCGCCGTTAGAAGCCAGCACCCACGGCGTTGTTTATAACGGCGACACAGGGATACTGGAAAGCGAAATAGAGGCTTCGGAGCGATTAATCACCAATCTAAATGGACAGGAAACGTTTTTTGCACCTCTTTTGACTCTCGGTGAAAACGGAGATCTAAGCGTGGGCATTACGAATATCACGAATCTCGCGGATTTAAATTTGGGCTCCGGGATCGACCAAACTCCGGGTACTTTTGAGATTCATGACGCCAATCGTGATCTTACTTATGTTATCGATGTATCCGGTGAAACAACCGTTGGTGATTTAATCACGAATATAAATACAAGCATGGGTGTTGGCGGGAATCTAACGCTTGATATTTCCGGTTCGGGCAATGCTTTGGAATGGAAACCCGAGATAGGTACCATAAATACCGTTACCGATATGACTCCGTTATCCAATCTACGCGAAGGAAACGGAATCACGAAGGATCCGGGACTTTTTAGAATTCGAAACGCTACTTCCACGATAGATTTTACTGTTGATATTTCAAGCGCGACGAATCTTGGTGAAGTGCGTAACGCCATAACCACCGCCCTAACCGGAGCTGGTATTTCAAATGTGTCGATAGGTTATAATGCCAATGGAACCGGACTGGCCATTACCGACGCCAATGCCGTTCCTCTTGATCTGATTATTGAAGATCTTACCGAGGAACAATCGACAGCCTACGAACTTGGGATTGCCGGAAATGTCGGAGCTAATCTTGAGGGCGCTGATTTGCGTCCTCAGCCCGATTTCACGATACGCGATATCGGCGGTCAAACAACGGCGACGGACCTGGGATCATTGGGAGGTATTCGCCATAATTTTATTGGACAGGATATTCGCCCCCGACTGACATCCGATTCAACTCTCGCTTCGCTAAATAATTTAACCGGCTTTGGACTGGGAGAAATCCATATTGCTCAGGGCAGCAGGACGGTCGTGCCAAATCTGGGCAATTCCTCATTGACGACTATAGATGATTTGATAAGCGCTATAAACTCGTCGGGTCTGGATGTGCAAGCGTCCATTAATGCCTCCGAAACAGGCATCCAGGTCGTTTCAACAATTGTCAATGAATCCTTGACAGTAAAAAGTAATGATTCGTCAAGAACGGCCGAAGCGCTCGGTATAGCCGGTTCGCCCGATATGTTGGGATCGCTAATTTTATTGTCAGATGCTTTGCATAATAACGATAGAGAGATGGCCGGGGCGTTGATGAACAATCTTGACCTGGCCATGCGGGAGTTATTGCGTTCCCGCGCCGATGTAGGCTCGCGTATGATGAGATTGGATACGACTCGGAATCGTCTCGAATCAACCGAAACATCGGTAACCAAAATGTTATCAGAAGTAGAGGATGCTGATATTATCACCCTCATCAGCGATGTTGCCCGCGAAGAAAATTTATACCAGGCGGCATTGGTGGCCAGCTCCAAGGTAATTCAGCCGTCTTTGATAGATTTTTTACAATAATAGGAAAATGAGGAATAGACATGAAAGTCATAACCGAGAGATTTGGTGAGCTTGAAATCAGTGAAGATTTAATCATAACCATGACCAAACCGATTTTGGGTTTCGAGCATTTAAGAAAATATGTCATCGTTGAAACCGATGATTTCGAGCCGTTTAAATGGTTTCAATCCATCGATGATCCCGGCGCGGCCTTTGTCATAATAAATCCTCTGCATTTTTTCCATGATTATATGGTTGAGGTCAATCCCAAAGAAATTGAGGAGTTAAATGTTGTCAAAGTCGAGGATGTTTTGACTTACGCGATTGTTACCATACCCCAGGATTATACCAAAATGACAGCGAATCTGCAGGGCCCGGTTTTGATAAATTCCGTTACGCGACTGGCAAAACAATTAGTCATGGTAAATTCTCATTACAAAATTAAACATCGCATGTTCGAGACGGTCAAGTCGGCCAAAACAGCCGTCCCAAAACGAAAAGTTTTGGCGGAAGTTTAAACACAATATCGGCACCTGATACATTTTGAATTTATCGCCATGTGTTCAATCAATTAAAACTCCTTTTTAGCGGATAGACATGAGCAAACAGAAAAGCAAAAATAAAAAGATATCTCATAAAAGAAAATTACAATTACGCTCAATTCAACCGGACGGAAATAATCTAAAGCGACAATTGAATAAAAACCCTCGGGATGACAACACAAGATATCAATTGGCGCAATACTATTTGGAATCAAAACAGGCTGAGAAAGCCCTCGAAATAGCCTTGCCTCTTGTTCAGAATATCCCTAAAGATAATAAAAGCAAACAAGCGATTGTTTTCCGATTTATCGCTTTTGCCGCGCTTTATGCCAACAGACTCGATGAAGCCGACGCCTATTCAAAGAAGGGAATTGACCTTGCCCCCGATAATCTCGATTTTTATTTTGTGGCCGCGATAACCTCCGCTCGACAAAGTAATTTTGAATCGGCCAAAGGATATGCGGAAAAATATTTGAATATTCGGGGAAATATGGCCAATGCCGAAGAATTAGCCAATCCTCTCGATCTTTCTTATAATATGAAATATCAACTTCTCAGCGGCTACGGAGCGGTCCTAAATGAATTGAACGAGAGGGAAAAAGCTGAGGATATTCTTTTTGAAGCGATAGAGGAAAATCCGGAATTTGAACCAAGCTATGTTAATTTGGCCGTATTATATAAATCACAAAGCAAATTTACCGAGGTATTTGAAATAATTAAGCAAGGATTACGGGCTATTCCTGAATCTGCCAAACTGCGGAAAATGATTGACTGGTCTGACAAGCGCACCACGATTTCTGCCTGTATGATTGTAAAGGATGAAGAGGAATTTCTGCCGCGATGTTTGCGATCAATCAAAGATGTTGTTGATGAAATTATTCTTGTCGATACCGGCTCGACCGATCGCACAATCGAAATTGCCAAAGAATTCGGATGCAAAATTTATCATTATCCATGGAAAGGGGATTTTTCCTCGGCCAGAAATGAATCAATGAAGTATGCCACCAAGGAATGGATTTTTATAATCGACGCCGATGAAGAATTTCCTCCCGAGGGAATACCGCAATTAAGGCTCGTGACAAGTCAGGATGAATTTGATATTGTATCAATTTCGGTAATCAATAAAAGTCTGGAAACCGGCCAGGTGACATCATTTCTCCCTTCGGTTCGCCTGGTTAAAAGGCGTCTTGATTTGAAATATTATGGCATTGTACACAATCGCCTCGATATTCCGGCTGATCTGCTTGCTTTGCGCAGTGAGATTCAACTATATCATTATGGCTATGATATCGCCCGTGATAAACTCGATAAGAAACTGGAGCGATCAAGAAAGCTATTGGAAAAACAACTGAAGAAGAATCCCAATGACGTTTATGCCAACTTCAACATGGCCCAGTTGCTCCGGGGATATAAAAACTCATCCAGTGAAGAAATCAGCAAACAAATTGTAGAACATGCCAATCGCGTTATCAACAATCCCGACTCCAAACTTCCGGTGTATTTTGGCCAACGAATAATGGCTCGTTATCAAAAGGCTATCGGTCTTTGTTCCTTACGAAAATACGAAGAAGCGGAAGAGTGTTGTCTGGAAGCGTTGGAAGAGAAGCCTGATTATCTCGATCCGATCCTGACTCTGGGTGATATTTATAATTATTTGACCAAATTTGATAAGGCCAAAGAATACTATCACTTGTATTTGGATAGTCAAAAGGAATATGACGCCGGAGATGAAAAGGATAATATTATTCTGCATAACCTCGAGGCCCGGCATAAGGCCTGGTTTGGCCTGGGATTGGCAGGCGAAAGGGAAGACAATCCGGAAGAAGCGATTGAAGCGTATCAACACGTTTTGAAAAACAAAGATCCATATCTCGATGCAAGCCTGCGTCTGGGGAAATTATATCTGGATAACGAATATTATAGCGAAGCCGAAGAAATATTCCGCAAGGAAATTGCCGGGGATGACACGGAAGCTTTGGCATTTCATGGCCTGGGCTGCGTATTGGCGTTGAAGAATCAAGAAGACGAAGCCATTACATATTTGGAAAAGGCGATTCAATTAAATCCTGATCTTGCCGAATGCCGACTAATGTTAGGTCAATTGCAATCAAAATCGGGCAATTTTGATAAGGGAATCGAGAATATAATTACTGCTGCGGAATCAAACCCTTCAAATCCGAAAATTAATTTTGAAGCGGGCAATAGCCTGTTTGAATTGGGCAATTTTGAAAAGTCGATTGAATGTTACACAAAAACTTTGGCGGTCACTCCCGATGATATAGAAGTTCTCAACAATCTCGGAAATTGCTTTTTCAAAATGAAACAATATCATCGAGCCGAAGAAATCTACCGGCAATTGCTTAAAATAAATCCGGATTACTGGCCGGCTTACAGGAATCTCGGGTTGTCATATTCTTACAATCAAAATCCGGAAAAAGCGATTGAGGCATTAATGCAATACTCTAAGAATACACCCGAAGATACAAGTATTTATAATGTTATGGGCTGCTGTATGTCGGATATGGGTTTGCATAGGGAGGCCATAGCCTGCTTTGAAAAGTATCTTTTAAGTTATCCTCAGGATTATATCTGTATCTTCAATATGGCCGATGCCTATTACAGGCTGGGCGCATTCGAAGCGGCACGGATGGGATACCGGCAGGTTTTGAATATCGCACCCGAATATGCGATTGCGCGGGAAAGGTTGAACAATCTGGAGAGTCCGGTAGCGACAAATTAACTTCCTTATTTTCAGCCGGTTAATAAAAAATATCTTCCAAAACCTCATAAAGTCAAACCGTAAATTGCCGATTTAATTAATGAATAAGTGGAGAAGTAAATTCACGCTAACCGAATAATGAAAGGAGGGGGCGGAAGACATAAATTTTGTCATGAAAATTTTTCGATTGTTAATAGGAATTTTGTGCCATGGATTGGCGGCAACCTTAATCCAAGGACATAGCGGGCAAGGAAGTCTCGCTTTGTTTCAAGGAGGAAATGCAAATGTCACTTCGTATTAACAACAACATTGCTGCAATCAACGCGCACCGTAATTTAACGGTAACCACCAGGGCGTTGGCCAGTTCGATGGAAAAACTGTCGTCTGGTTATCGCATCAACCGGGCTAGTGATAACCCGGCTGGTTTGGTTATTTCAGAACAGTTCCGTGCTCAGATCGCTGGTCTCGGCAAAGCGATTGAAAACTCGGAAGGTTCCATTAACATGATTCAGACCGCTGAAGGCGCTCTGAATGAAATGAACAATCTCCTGATATCCATGAGAGAATTGGCCATTCATGCCGCCAACGAAGGCTTTAATGACACTGATCAGTTGGCTGCTGACCAGGCTGAAATCGCTAACGCGATCGCTACTATCGATCGTATTGCCGCCAACACCCAATTTGGCACCAAGAAGCTGCTTGATGGCAGCAACGCCAACACCGCTACCATCACATCAGCAAATTCATCTTTGGTGACAGTTTTGGAAAGTCAGCTTACTACCGGTACGCACTCAGTATCCATTAGCAAGCAGACCGATTCGACCTCAACTTTGAACTCCACCGCCCTGGGTCTTTCCCTGAGTAACACCGATGGTGACCCGGATAATCTGGCTGAAGGCATCCACAATATTGATGTCCTCCAGGCTTCAGGTGGAGCCACCAAAACCTCAAATTCCGTTTATATGCAGGACTATTGGGGTAACGGAATGAGACTGGACGCGGCTTCCGCGGTTGGTACCATTAATAGTTCCACTGCCGGAGTCGTTCTGGCTAATGACGTAAGCGTTACGGTATCTTTCCGTGTGCAGGAGAGCGGCAGTTCCATTTCTCAGAAGCAGGCCGTTACCGTTGCTCTGGCTACTGGTGACAGTGTAACTGAATTCGCCACCAAGTTCAATACGGCTATTGCATCCAACTCCGCTTTGAACGGCAAGATCGAAGCTTCAGTTGATACTGGACGGTTAATCTTCGGTACTGTTAATGCCGGTACCCAGTATTCATTTGAGGTTAATGATTGGTCTGGATCGGCCAGTGTCGGTACATTCGCCGCCGGTACATCCGTCCGTGGTGTTTCAACCAATGCGCTTGACTTTGACGTTGATTCCGAGAATGTCACTCTCACCGCCAGCACGATGACCGTTGCGGCCGGTACTTACACTACCCTTGATTCTCTTATCACTGCTCTTGACGCTGCTTCCGGTACTGCCTATGGTAATATCGTTGGTACCGTCCGTGAAATGGGCATTCAGGCTAATGGTGATGATAAGATTAATTTCTTAACCAATGATGAAGGTTCGGATTATTCGGTTAAGATGGTTGACATTGGTGGAACCGATTCATTGCGCCAGGCGTTGGCTCTGACTCTGGATACAACCTCGCACTCTGGCACCGATGCCCTCATTGCCCTTGACGGTTACAACAACAGTATTTCTTCGGTGAAGTACAACACGACTGGAACCGCAACTCTGGCTAACAAGGCAGGGGATTCCTCGACGGTTGGTCGTGGTACGGTCGATATGATCGTTGGTACATCTGTTAATGGTATTGATCTGGGTAATCTGTTGCTCGACGTTTCCGCGCCTACCTTTAGTGTCTCTCTGGATGGCGCTCCCGGCACCTCTGCCACAGGTGGCGTCGATGCTTTGGTTTACAACCGCGATCGTACCGAATCACTTAAGTTAAATATTGGTCTCCGTTCGACAGGTGGTTCCGAAACCATCAATAACGTTGACCAGTCATTGGTCTTCCAGATTGGCGCCAATGTCGGCCAGACCGCCAAGATTGGTATCAGCAATATGGCTGCTTCAACTCTTGGCAGAGGTATTGCCGGCGTTATGTTCACCAATCTGTCCCAGATTGATGTTACTACCGCATTAGGCGCTCAGGATTCTCAGATGCTTATCGATACGTCCATTAACGAAGTCTCAACCCTTCGTGGCACGCTCGGTAGTTTCCAGAAGAACGCTCTGGAATCCAATCTGCGCAACCTGCGTATTGCCAAACAGAATCTGACCGCTTCAGAATCCACCATTCGTGATACCGATATGGCGGCTGAAATGTCAACCTTTGTTAAAAACCAGATTCTGCTTCAGGCCGGTACTGCTATGCTGGCCCAGGCCAACCAGGTTCCTCAGGTTGTCCTGTCGCTCTTTGGTTAATATACATAGGGATTTTGGGGAGGCGATATTCGCCTTCCCAAATCTCATAACCACGAGGTGAGATCATGCAAGTGGATGAGATGATTTCCACTGCGGGGCAGCACTCGATGGTGACGAAAGATATCGGACGTCGCGTCAACAATACGGATGTTCCGAGTGAAAGGGAAGTTGCGGATAAAGTCTTTGAAAAGACTGATGTATTTGAAAAAGGACAAAAAGAAATCGGCCTTGACGAGCTTGATAAAACCGTTGAAGGTCTGACCGAATATACAGGTTGGGGAAATTTTAATATCGATTTCGCATTGGATGACGAAACAAACAGTATGGTAATTAAAATTATAGATAGGGATTCGGGGGAAACGGTACGCCAAATCCCGCCGGAGCAAATGCTAAATTTGAGAAGCCATTTAAGAGAACTTCTCGGTTTAATTTTCGATCATATGGCTTGATAAATAGGATATTTATACATAGGAGTTAGGTATGCCCGGAGCAAATTCAATAGTCGGTCTGGCATCGAATCTTGATACTACCGCCATTATTGACGCGATGATTGCCGCCGATCGCCAGCCTGCTCTTTTCATGGAAAGAGATAAAGCCTGGAAATCTCTTGAGATTACTAAGTTCAAGGCATTATCCGCGAGACTACTGGCCCTGCAGTCAAGTATAAATGCTTTAAATGATGAGCGGGGTTTTTCGCAGGCCAGCATTCAGGTCTCAAATTCAAATATTTTAACCGCCTCAGCCGAATCAGCTATCGGTACCGGTACCTATACATTAAACGTCGATTCACTGGCAAAAAATCATCAGATCGCGTCTCAGGGATATACGGATGTCACTTCCGCTCTTCTGGGTACCGGAACCACAACAATTTCGATAGGCGATGATAATCCCACGACAATAGAACTAAGCGAAGACAATAATTCACTGATAGGCTTGAAAAACGCTATTAACGATGCCAATATTGGTATAACGGCGTCAATCATTAATGATGGTTCCGCTTCAAAATCCTATCGCCTTGTATTAAGCGGTAATGAAACCGGAGCCCAGGAGACAATCTCATTTTCAAGCTCGTTAACCGGCGGAGAAGCGCCGGATTTTATTAATTCTTCATTTGATAATCCGGAAACTACGGGATTCTCGGTTTCGGCGACATCTCAGGTGTCATTGGGAGCGACGTCGTCTTTTACCGGCGCGACCAATAAGGCTTTTACTTTTACCATCGCCGGTACGGGAACTCAAACCGTCGGGTCCGGAGATATCACGATAGACTGGACCGACGGAACCGATTCCGGATCAATTGTCGTATCTCAGGCGGATACGGAAATTATCGGGCCGGAAGGATTGAAATTATCTTTCGCTGATGGCGATTTGGTTGCCGGCGACACTTTTACCGTATCAACCTTCGCGCCTCTCCTTCAGAAGGCTTCCGATGCCCAGGTGTCAATGGGTTCCAGCGACGGTGGCGCCTCACCGATTATCATCAATTCAAAGACTAATACCGTCAAAGATATAATCACCGGATTAACGGTGGAACTAAAAAATATTACTACTGCCGAAACCGGCCCGGTCATCATCAGCACCGGACTGGATACGTCCGCGATCAGAAGCAAACTCAATAGCTTCATCAATGCCTATAATGACGTTATGGAATTTATCGATAAAGAAAATTCCTTTAACTCCGACACGGAAGAAGGCGGCGTTCTCATGGGGGACGTCACCGTTCAAATGATTCAATCGAGACTATCGGGATTAATTATCAATCCCATCGTCGGCCTCGATAAGTCGATGAGCGCACTATCGGCGATTGGCATTCGCGTTGATCAGGACGGGAAATTAGCCCTCAAATCTTCCTCCAAACTCACTTCGGCGCTTAAAGAAGATTTTGAGGCAGTTATGAGACTCTTCGTTGATGGAGGAGACTCGGATAATACGGGTATTTCGTTTTTAAGCACCTCTCCCGAAATTACCGGCGGTTCAGAGTTTGAAATTGATATCACTCAGGCCGCGACTCATGGGTATTACCAGGGCGGGAATATATCCGATCCCTCCACGACCCCGATTTCCCTGACCAGTTCCAACAATAAAATTCAATTGAGAATCGATGGTCGTGTCTCAGAAGTGATGACTTTAACGGCGCGAGAATACAGTTCATCCGCCGATTTAGTCAATGAAATACAAACTCGCATAAATAATGATAAAAATATAAGCGCTATGGGTGTTACCGCGGAATGGGTAGATACCGGGTCAGGAAAGGGATATATAAAGCTTACTTCATCCAGCTATGGTTCAGCTTCAAAAGCGGAATTAATGACATCGATTCCCAATTCGGCGTATGCTGATCTGGGGTTATCTGCCGGGACCTTACACGCCGGATTAGATGTTGCCGGTACTATTAACGGTGAATCAGCCACCGGCCAGGGTCAGGTTTTGACCGGAGACGAGGATAACGTAAACACCGCCGAGTTACAGCTTAAAATTACATTGACAGAAGCCCAGGTCAGTTCAGCCATTGAGGGAAATATAACGATCACAAAAGGTCTGGCGTCGGTTCTGGCCGAAAAACTCGATAATATCACGAAATCCGGCAGTGGGATCATTGATACCAAAACAAGCTCTCTTGAAAAGCAAATTGAAAATATAGATAAACAGATTAAGTCCTTAGACGAAAGATTAGCGATTCGTCGCGAATCTCTCGTCCTGGAATTTATAGAATTGGAAATGGTGCTTTCTCAGCTTCAGACCGAAAGCGCCTTCCTGGAATCACAATTAGAGGGGATAGCCGCAAACTTTGCGCAAATGACAGGGAAAAAATAAATGATTAACGGCCATAATGCTTACCGGGAAACCAGCACCATGGGTATGTCCCAACTGGATTTGGTTTTAACCGTATATCGCGGGACAATTGGCTTTTTAAATCAGGCCAAGACTGAATTTGAATTAAAAAACTATACTGAAGGCCGAACGGCATGCGACAAAGCGAGAAAATGCCTGGTTCATTTATATACTACTCTTGATATGGAAAAAGGAGGGGAGATAGCCGAATATCTGGGGAAAATATACGCCCATATTATCGAGCAGCTCGATATTGCAGTGGCTGATAAATCGCCAAAGTATTTTGAAGACATGATATCACATTTGATGACTATTAAAGAAGCATGGGACGGATTAAAAGAATTGGAAGATCAAAAAAACAATATTGAAAATCCAAATTCTAAAACCGGCAATATCGATCAGCCGGAAGAAGCTATTAATGATGATTTATCGCCTGTAAAACATAAAGAATTAGTAATTTCCGCTTAGGAGACTTTGATACAATGGAATATAACGCCATCAATGTACTGGAACAGGAACTTATTAGAATTCTTAAAGAGGAATACTCTTTTTATCAATCTCTCTATATTTTGATTGATAAGCAAAAAGATCTATTGAAATTTGAAAAGGAAGAAAAAATCCTCGATATCTATACCGAAATTGAAAGATGCCATAAGAGAATTCTGTCTTCGGAAAAAAAGGTAGCCGGTTTGCGCCAAAGAAATCCCAAACTCTTTCAACTGGCCGCTTCTGCGCCGGAAATCAGGAAAATCGCGCAAAGCATTGTCACTCTAATTCGCAAGAATATGATTCTGGTTAAAGAAAATGAAGAATATGCTTCAGGCAGATATGAAAGAATAAAAGCCGAACTCAAAGATTTGCAAAAATCGAACAAAATCGTTAAATATATAAAGGATGTCGAGCTTTCTCCACAGTTTGTGGACAAGAAAAATTAGATTTATCTAAAGCCTGGAATTTTCACTGTCGATACATAGGACTAGTAGAGGTGAAAAACGATGAAGATAGGACCTGTAGACAGTGGCGGACGTCCTGAACGTCCCCAAAATGAGACACAGAGGAGAGACAAGGCTGGGTCGGAACAAAATCGGCGACAAAATCGCTCAGATTCGATAGATATATCGAAATCGGCCCGGGAATTATCCGAATATGCGGAAAGCAACAAGAGCGCTAATCGAGATGTTCCCCAACCGGCGCCAGCCGATTTGCCCGAGCAACTATCCGCCTATACCGAAGAGATAGAAGAATCCCAGGTACGGGAAGAAAAAGTTGAACAGGCAAAGCAAAGGGTCGAGTCAGGATATTACGATTCAGCCCGAGTCAAAGAGGAGATCGCCAAAAGGATCACTGACGACGTCTTTGGTGAATGACTTCCTTGACGGGGGAGAAAAGCAGCTTTATGACAACGCAGCTTGTCGATTCAGGGATTGAAGAAAAGATCATACGAGTAATCGGAGGAGTAAATAATTTACCTACTCCGCCGATTGTATTTTCTCAAATACAGAAAGTGCTGAACAATCCCAATACTTCGGCATTCGATATCGCCGCAATTCTACAGGAAGATCCGGCGATCTCGGCCAAGGTTTTAAAACTCACCAATTCCGCCTATTACGGATTAACCAAGGAAATTGAATCGGTCCGACAAGCCGTTGTTATCGTCGGCATGGAAGCGATAAAGAATTTGGTATTATCGGCCTCAATGTTCGCAGCTTTCTCAAGCAGTCAATTGGACAAAGAATTTCAGGATGTATTCTGGAGGCATTCACTCGGTACCGCCTTTGCCGCCCGTCTTTTGGCCCATAAATTAAAAGCGAATATGGGCTTTGACGCCGAGGCGGCGTTTTCAGCGGGGATGCTTCACGACATTGGCAAAATGGTTATCTCTGTATATATGCAGGATGACGCGAAAAAACTCAGCGAACTAAAACTTCAAAAGCCGGATACACCGGATCATGTTCTTGAAGAAGAAGTGCTGGGATATAATCATGCCCAGATCGGTTCGCTTCTTGCCAAACAATGGAAATTGCCGCATAAATTGCAGGAAACGATAATGTTCCATCATTTCCCTCAATTGACCGAAAGTGACAACAATAATCTTCCGTATTTGATTCATATGTCGGATTACCTGGCACATTATACTTTTGATTATGATGCCGAAGAAGATAAGGAATTCAAAATGGCCACGCAGGAAGGCATTCTGGATTATGTCGGGACTTCATTAGACGGTTTGGTGTCTTTTTCCCCGTTGCTCCGTGAAGAATACAGCAAGTCGGAAACCTTTATGGAAATGGCAAAGGGTTTGTAAGAAGTATTATTCCTGACAGTAACCTAATTTCAATTAATCCCCAATTACTTATTCATATCCATTCTTATTCTAATCTATTCATTTTTCAATATTTGATTGATCTGCCCTGCTACAAAACTATTCACCATCAGGACAATCTTAAAAATTCTAAAATAAGTTAAGATCATCTGTGAATGGTCTCGAAGGATTGAATGACCAGTGCGTGTAATGTAGGCATCCAAAACCAAGGAGGTTACTCTATGGATGAATCTGCCCTGAAAATAGTATTCCAATTTCTAATCTTTTTAGTTATTCTTTTACTTTTCTTCACTAGCAGGGTTTGGTGATTTACAAATAAAGTAGTACAAATCATATATTTTATTGCCTTTCGCGAAAAATTACCCGACCTGCATAGGAACAAAACTCCGATGTTCCATTGGTTATAATTGATCCCACAACCCCCTAAAGTTAAAATAATATCACACAAACACTTAAAGCACTAAAATCTTCATAAAATACATCAAGATTCGGCGAGATTTTTGCAACTCAGACTGAAAAGATTTCATATTTTATCGCTGAGTGACAGGGAATGTCTGAGTTACTTACAGAAGCCGAACAGCTTTATAATCAGGGGCAAATCGAAAGAGCCAGGGAACGATTTGAAGAGCTTGTCCGGAGCAATCCCCGCAACAAAGAGGCGCTTAATAATCTTGGTGTCCTGGCCTATGAAGAAAACAAATTAGGCGATGCCGCCCGATATTTTACTCAGGCATTGGAAATAGATCCGTTCTATAAGGACGCTATCTTTAATATCTGTGGTTTACTCCGTGAAAATGGGAATCTTGACGCCGCCGGATCATTACTTGAAATCGCCGTAAATAAATATCCAGATGACACCGAGTTGGCCGAGCTACTGGATGAATCGCTACAGGCAAACACCTCCGTTTCGGATATAAAAGAATCATTAATCGGTGATGATGAAAAAGTTTCGGAATCCGAATCAGTAAAAACTCTCAGGGTTTTGCAGGGTACATACGAAATCGCCAATCAGAGTCATACGATTTCCAAGGCTCTTCAAAGTCAGGGTATGTATTCCAAAACGCTCTGCTATTACCCCAATTACCTGAAATATAAATCAGACTATACCCTTGATCTTGCCTCATATAAGAACACCCGGGAAGCGAAGTCGCATCTTATGAAATTTGCCGAGCAATTAGTCCCGCAATTTGATGTTTTTCATTTTCACTTTGGAACAACCCTGACCCTCGATTATTCTGATTTGCCGATATTGCAGAAAGCGGACAAAAAGATAGTCACTCATTACTGGGGCAGTGATGTGAGATTAATGTCCAAAGCACAAGAATTCAATTCTTATATAAAAGTCAAAGGCGATAACGAAGCAGGCATCATTCGCAACATGGAATCGATGGCCAAATATGTTTCGCATTGCATTGTCGGCGATGAGGAGTTGTATCAATATGTCAAAGATTATTTCGAGCATGTCCATATAATTCGCGCGGCGATAGACCTCGATAAATATGTGGCGCCAGAAAATAAAAAAGAAAATGAGAAATTCCTGATCGTTCATGCCCCCACCGATTCGGATATCAAGGGCTCGACCTTTATTCAGCAGGCGGTTGATGATCTCAAGGAAGATTATGATTTTGAATATCGTTTGATTAAAGGCATGTCGCATGAAGAGGCTAAGAAAAATTATGCCGAAGCTGATTTGATTGTCGATGAACTTCATTGCGGCAGTTACGGCCTTTTGTCAATTGAGACAATGGCGATGGAAAAGCCGGTAATAACCTGGATATGCGATTTTATGAAAGAAAAATATCCGCCCGAACTGCCGATCATATCGGCCAATCAGGAAACAGTTAAGGATAAAATAAAGTACGCTCTGGATAATCGAGATGAGCTCAAAGAGATTGGGCAGCGGGGCAGAGCCTACGTAGAAAAATATCATGATATGAATAAGATAGCCCGGCAATTGATGGAGTTATATCAGGAAATATAGAATAACGGAGATTTGTGTAAATGAATTTTTCGGGCACAAATAAATATTCGACGCACGGCGATGGCAACTTTTCTCCCGATGATTTCGGAGGATTAGGTCGGAATGTCATTTTCGAAAATGGGGTATTGGTTTTCCACGCGGAAAATATTTCTATCGGTGATAATGTCTATGTCGGCCATAACGCTATCCTGAAAGCATACTATAAAAATGAGATGATAATAGGATCCGATACCTGGATTGGCCAGGGATGTTTTTTCCATAGCGCCGGCGGCATTAAAATCGGCCGCGCCGTTGGAATCGGTCCGGGGGTGAAGATATTGGCTTCGGCTCACGACGATAGAATCATGGAAATACCGGTTATGCATAATGATTTAAAATTCGCACCGGTAAAAATTGGAGATGGAGCCGATATCGGAGTGGGTTCGATAATCTTACCCGGAGTCAAAATTGGTCAGGGGGCGATCATCGGCGCCGGATCGGTCGTGACTCGGGATGTTCTCGATTACGCCGTGGTCGCGGGAACTCCGGCCAAATTGATGCGGATGCGAAAGGAATCGGTCCTGGTATGATTATCATCGTTGATTATGGCATGGGCAATTTGCGCTCGATTCAAAATATGCTGAAGCATCTGAATGTCTCCTCTGAGATTTCTTCAGATAGAGAAATAATATCGGCGGCGTCAAAAATAATCCTGCCCGGAGTCGGTTCATTTGAAAAGGCCGTCGAAAATATCGATAGATTGGGAATACGCGATTTGCTGATAGAAAAAGCAAGGCATGAAAAAATCCCATTTCTGGGGATTTGCCTGGGAATGCAACTCCTGGGAGATTCAAGCGAAGAAGGTACACTTCCCGGATTGGGGCTTGTACCAGGACGTTCCGCTAAATTCAATTTTGAATCCAATAAGATGAAAATTCCTCACATGGGCTGGAATACGGTGAGTATTATAAAAGATGACGTTCTTTTTGGTAATATGCATGAAGATTCCCGGTTTTACTTTGTTCATTCCTATCATTTTGTATGTGAAAACGAAACTGATATTCTTACGATAACTGAATACGGCAATAATTTTATTTCAGCTATATCCAATGAAAATATCCGCGGCGTACAGTTTCATCCCGAAAAGAGTCATAAATTCGGAATGAAGCTACTTAAGAATTTCTCGGAGTTGAAACAGGATGTTAATGACAAGAGTTATGCCCTGTCTGTTGCTTGATGATGGGCGCCTGGTAAAAACAATAAAATTCAAAAGTTCTCGGTATGTCGGTGATCCGATTAATGCCCTGAAGATTTATAACGGCAAAGAAGTCGATGAACTTATTCTTCTCGATATTACCGCGACTCGGCAAAACCGTAAACCGCCTTTTAATATCATAGAAGAAGTCGCTTCGGAATGTTTTATGCCGGTTGCTTACGGTGGAGGGATTAGAAATATCGAGGATATGAAAAAGATTTTCTCTCTGGGTATCGAAAAGATATCGATCAATAGTTATGCCGCGGAAAATCCGGATTTTATAAAAGAGGCGGCCTATACTTTCGGTTCACAGAGTGTCATCGTTTCAATTGATGTCAAAAGGAATGCGTTCGGTAAATATCGCGTTATGACGCATGGGGGAACACAAAACACCAAATATGATCCGGTCAAATATGCTCAAATGTTTGAATCACATGGGGCCGGGGAAATAATAATAAATTCTATAAATCGTGATGGAACTTTTGAAGGATATGGTATCAATCTTTTGAAGAGCGTCACTTCAGCCGTGTCGATACCAGTCATTGCCCTGGGCGGCGCGGGTTGCGTTAATGATATTGTCAGGGCGGTCAAAGAAGGCGGAGCATCGGCTGCCGCAGCCGGAAGTCTATTTGTTTATCAGGGAAAAGGTTTGGGTGTCCTGATAAATTTCCCTCAACGGGAAGAATTGGAAGCAGGATTAAAAAATGGATAGCAATATGCAGGTATGTGCCAGATGTATATATGACGAACGTATTCCCAATATCAAATTCGATAATGAAGGGATTTGCAATTATTGCCGGGAAAGCGAAGAGTTGGAAAAAGAATTCCCGACTGGGGATAAGGGTTGGGAAATCCTGAAAAAAATCGCGGAAGAGATAAAACGTAAAGGCCGGGACAAAAAATACGATGTCGTCGTCGGAGTCAGCGGCGGATGTGATTCGTCATATCTTTTATACCTGGCCAAAGAAAAATTGGGACTCCGTCCGCTCGCGGTCCATTTTGACAATACCTGGGATTCAAAAATCGCCGTTGAAAATATCTATCGTGTCACCAAAAAACTAAATATCGATTTATATACTCATTTCGTTGACAATAAGGAATACAATGACATTTACAAATCGTTTTTCAAAGCATCGGTACCCGAAATTGATACTCCGGCCGATATCGGCCTGATTACGACCTTATACATGGCGGCGGCGAAATTCGGAATAAAATATATTATGGACGGCCATTCGTTTCGCTCCGAGGGTATCTCGCCGCAAGGCTGGTTTTACATGGACGCCCGATATATTGAACGCATTCAAAAGAAATTCGGCCACCGGAAAATTAAGACCCTGCCACTTTTGAAATTGTGGAGATGGATGAAATGGGCTATGGTCAATCGAATAAAAAGAATCCGGCCATTATGGTATTTGGATTACAATAAAAAGGAAGTCAAAGAATTTTTAATAAACGAATATGACTGGCAATGGTATGGCGGCCATCACATGGAAAATCGCTCGGCCTATTTCGCCAATAACTATTATCTCCCTGAGAAATTTGAAATCGATCTGCGCTTTTGCGAATATTCGGCGCTCATTCGCGCCGGACGAATGAGCAGGGAAGAGGCTCTCCGGAAAATCACCGAAGAAAAACCGTTTGACAAAGATATCCTCGCGGAAATCAAAAAACGGCTGAGTTTCAGTGACGATGAATTTGAAAATGTAATGAATCAACCGAAAAAGACTTTCCTGGATTATCCCACATATAAACCAACTTTTGAACGATACCGCCGGCTCTTTTGGGTAATGTATAAGCTGGATCTGGCACCAAAGAGCTTTTATGTCAAATACACCAAAAAACATACTGCCGAGGAAATTCAAACGATTCGGAACATTGGAAAAATCCCTTTGCCGTGGCATACAAAGCCAGACGTGAAAATTGATGAACCTATATCAGAGACGAGAATTTCGGAATTAGTTTAATAAAAAAAAACGCGCCGATAGGCGCGTTTTTAGTTTCCCCTCATTTTATTTATCTTTACACGGCTACTAATTCACTTACATTTTTTACGGCATTCATGGAATCTTTGTGTTCGGGAAGTGAACTTAAATATTCGGCCGTCCGTAATATTCCTTCTTCAAGATCAACGCTGGATTCAAATCCAAATAATTCCTTGGCCTTATTAACCGATTGGATGCGAAGCTCAACATCCGGCCCGGGATGTGGGACAAAGCGAATTTTTGATGTTGAATTTAAGACCCTGACGACGGTCTGGGCCAACCCAAAAACAGTAATTACGGCGCGAGCGTTTCCGATATTAAATGATTCACCGATTGCATTGGGCATGGTCATCGCCAGCATCAGGCCTTCAATAAAATCATCAACATAACACCAGGCTCGAATCTGATTGCCTTCGCCCTGTACAAAAATATCTTCATCTCGTAAGGCAAGCTTAATGAAAGTAGACAATGCTCCCTCGCCGACCTGCCCCGGACCGTAAATATTGAACGGTCGTACCGTAACGGTCGGCATACCATATTCCTGATGAAACGCTTTGGCCAGATGTTCACCGGCCAGTTTGCTGACAGCGTACGTCCATCGGGCCTCCCCGACAGCCCCGATATGCGTCGTGTCACCTTCTTCGGAACGAAAAGCCGATTGTCCGAAAACCTCGCTGGTTGAAAAATATACGAGTCGTTCCAATTCGGGAACCGTTCGAGCGGCATCGAGTACTTTGGCCGTGCCGACCATGTTCACTCGCATCGTTTCGGTCGGTTTTTGAATGACCGTATCAATCCCCGCCACCGCGGCGCAATGGATAATTATATGAGAACCGTGCATCGCATCAACCATAGCCTTATAATCCAGAATATCACCGTTGATCATACTCAAATTTGAGTGATTTATATAGGGGCGGTCTTTAATTGAGTTACGTCTCAGGTTATCGTATATGATGACTTCGTTTTTATCGAGCAACCGTCCCGCCAGGGTAGAGCCGATAAACCCGGCCCCTCCGGTAATAAATATCTTTTTCCCGATAATAGGGATCGCCTGACTGGATAGATTCGTTGAATATTGATGAGGCGTCATGAAAACTCCATTTAATTAACTTGGGGACAATCTCCCATATGCTTTCAAGTTATCGGAATGTGACGCGTTTTGCTTAATGTGTGAATGGAGAAATTTTAGTAGTATCCGGATATCAAATACGCCCATTTTTATTATATTTTGGCTAACGAATAAGGCGTGCGATGCCGATAATAATTGTGTATATTTGGAGGCATAAGAGGTTGGGAAACAGTTCCAAAAATAATAAATGCCTGGCGAACGTTCCTATTACATTACCAATGTTCGATGGAAATGAGGAGCGGGAAGTTTGTGAAGTTCTTCGTTCCGGATGGGTCGTTCAGGGACCAAAGGTCGCGGAATTTGAAAAAAAGTTCGCTTCTTTTGTAAATGCACCCAATGCGATCGCGGTATCTTCCTGTACGACCGGGTTGCATCTGGCTCTCCGGGTAATGGGTATCGGTCCGGGGGATGAAGTTTTATTACCTTCGTTTACTTTTGTCGCAACCGCTAATAGCGTCGAATACACGGGCGCCAAACCTGTTTTTATTGATATAGATCCCTGGACTTTCAACGTCAATCCCGTAAGTGTCTCGGTGTATTTAAACAAATTAAAATCTGCCGGGCAAAAATTACCCAAAGCCATAATTCCGGTTTCGCTTTTTGGTTTGTGCGCCGATATGGAATCCATTAATGAAATCGCGAGAAAGTATAATTTGATCGTGATAGAAGACGCCGCCTGCGGAATGGGCGCTACTCGGGCAGGAAATCATGCCGGAAACGAAGCCGACATGGCTGTATTCAGCTTTCACCCTCGACAGGCAATTACGACCGGTGAGGGTGGAATGATTATCACCAAAGACAATGATATCGCGGATAAATTAAGAGTCATGAGAAATCATGGCGCATCCGAATCAGATATTGAAAGGCACATCGCAGAAGGTGGTTCTCTCTTACCTGAGTTTAATAGTCTGGGATATAATTATCGAATGACTGATTTGCAGGGAGCTGTCGGTGTGGCGCAAATGGAAAAAGCCCGTGAGATTTTTGAAAACAGAAGACGCGCCGCGGCGCGTTACGATTATTTTCTTCAGGATATAAAAGGTATTGAGACGCCGTATTTGCCCGACGGATATAATCATGCTTATCAGTCATACGTTTGCATGTATAAGTTCAACGCCATGACCGGGGACCGATATATTAATTGGGATACTATTGAAAATTGGAATACCGAGCGAAATCGATTGATGAAAGGCTTGCAGGAACAGGGAATCGCGGCTCGACAGGGAACTCACGCGGTTCATACTCTCGGATATTATAAAGACAAGTATGGATACGAGGATCACGATTTTCCGTATTCATATATTGCTGACAGGTTGTCAATCGCCTTGCCGATTTTTCCTCAAATTACTTCCGGCCAGCAGGGGTTAGTAGTCGATATTCTCAATACAATTGTCCGGGGCCTAATAAGCATCGGCGGTAAGAAGTTCTAATTGGATCAGCAAATCCGGATTTCCCGCGGCAAATTGGGTTTGTCTCAACCGGATCAAGATTTCCCTTGACAATTCCGATAATTTAATGTAACTATATCGGCTTATGCGGTTGAGGTATCATATTGATTTATGGGCGATTAGCTCAGTTGGTTAGAGTGCTTGCTTGACATGCAAGAAGTCACTGGTTCAATTCCAGTATCGCCCACCATAAAGGTTAAAACCCTTATTTGAAAAGGGTTTTATTTTTGTAATGGCTGACATTAATATAAAATTGCCGGATGGCAGCGACAAATCATTTCCCGCCGGAGTGACCGGGCTTGAAATCGCCAAATCTATTTCCGGGCGTTTGGGAAAAGAGGCTCTGGCCATAAAGGTTAACGGTGAAAATATCGATATAATGAGGCCGATTGATTCAGATTCTGAGGTCAGGATTTTGACCTGGGAAGATAGCGAAGGGAAATATGTCTTTTGGCATAGCTCGGCTCACATTATGGCTCAGGCCGTATTGGAATTATTCCCGGAAGCCAAATTAGCCATTGGTCCGCCTATTGATGAGGGTTTCTATTACGACTTCGACGTGGAAAAACCGTTTTCTCCCGAGGATTTGGAAAAAATCGAAAAGAAAATGGCGGAGATTATCGCCGAAAACACTACTTTCAGTCGGGAAATTTGTAATCGCGATGAGGCTCTTGAGAAATATAAAAAGCAGGGTGATATTTATAAGACCGAACTAATCGAGGAAATGCCTCCCGACGAAGAAATCACAATTTATAAGCATTCTCATTTTGAAGATTTGTGTCGTGGTCCGCATATACCGTCAACCGGAAGAATAAAAGCCTTCAAGCTACTCTCTTCATCCGGGGCCTATTGGCGAGGTTCGGAAGAAAACAAGATGCTTCAGAGGATTTACGGGGTAACCTATCCGAAGAAAAAATTGCTCAACGAATTCCTCGAGAAACTGGCCGAAGCGGAAAGACGCGATCATCGCAAACTGGGCAAGCAGCTTGAATTATACATGATTTCCGAAGATACCGGACCGGGTCTGGTTCTGTGGCTTCCGCGCGGCTCGGTCATCCGTAATGAGATAGAGAATTTCTGGCGCGAAGAGCATTACAAGCACGGCTATGAACTGGTCTTTTCACCTCATATAGCTAATCTGGAATTATGGCACCGCAGCGGTCATACTGATTTTTACAGCGAGGATATGTATAGTCCCATGGAGGTTGATAAGGCCAAGTATCAAATCAGGCCGATGAACTGTCCTTTTCATATAACGATGTATTCATCCCGGAGGCGCTCTTATCGTGAATTACCCCTGCGGTGGGCCGAAATGGGCACCGTTTACCGTTATGAGCGGGCCGGCGTTTTACACGGATTGATGAGGGTGAGGGGCTTTACTCAGGATGACGCTCATATATTTTGCAGACCTGAGCAGATGGAAGATGAACTGATTCGTCTGGTAGATTTTTCATTACATATTCTGCGCTCGTTCGGATTTTCGGAATTAGAAGTTTATCTGTCCACCCGGCCCGAAAAAGCGATTGGCGACCCGAAAGACTGGGAAGCGGCTCAAAATGGCTTGCGTCGGGCGTTGGAGTTTCATAAATTAAAGTTTGGGATTGATGAAGGCGGAGGAGCCTTCTACGGTCCCAAAATAGATTTGAAAATCAAGGATGCGTTGGGTCGTTCCTGGCAATGTACTACTATTCAATTTGATTTTACTCAACCTGAACGGTTTGATATAACGTATATTGACAGTGACGGTCAACGCAAGCGGCCGTTTATGATCCATCGGGCTCTTTTGGGTTCTTTGGAGAGATTTTTTGGTACCTTGATTGAGCATTATGCCGGAGATTTTCCCTTATGGTTGTCACCGGAGCATGCCCGGATTCTACCGATTACCGATCGCGCTTTGGCTTACGCGAGTGAATTGAAAGATGAATTTCGCGAGGGGAGCTTAAGGGTTTCAGTCGATGATCGTTCGGAGAAAATCGGGTATAAAATTAGAGACGCGGAATTATCAAAGATTCCGATAATGATGATTATAGGCGACCGCGAGGTTGAATCCAGTACCGTTTCCGTGCGCAGGCGCGGATTGGGTGATTTGGGAGTCATGAATACCGACGATTTACTCGCAGGCATGGTGAGCGAAGTAAAAGAACGGCATAATACTCCGCAAGTCGGTAAAAAGAAGGAGGATATAGTATAAAGAATCAGGAAATTCGGGTTAATGGGCGCATCCGTGTTTCGCCTATCAGGCTTATAGGACCGGATGGTGAACAGGTAGGCATTATTCCTACCGCTGAAGCTCTGGAAAGGGCCCGAGATGCCGGTCTGGATTTGGTGGAAGTTTCACCGACGGCTCGGCCGCCAGTTTGCCGCATATTGGATTACGGAAAATACAAATACAACCTGGCAAAAAAAGCGGCGGATTCGAAAAAGAGGCAGCATACGATCAGTGTTAAAGGGATGAGGTATCGCCCAAAAACCGAAGAGCATGATTATCAGTTTAAGTTAAAACATGTTCGCTCATTTTTGGAACAAGGAAACAAAGTCAAGTGCTTTGTTTTATTCCGGGGTCGTGAAAAAGCGCATACCGAATTCGGCAAAAGAATACTCGATCGTCTTGTAGAAGACTTGCAGGATATCGCGATTGTTGAGACCCTGCCCAAAATGGAAGGCCATAGCATGAATATGCTGGTGGCTCCTTTGACCAGACAGACCAGGAAAAAAGACAAAGGCCGCGAAAAGAAAGATAAAGTAAAAAAGCAACCCGTCCCCCAGGAGATGGCTTCGGAAAAAAAAGAAGAATAAATCTGGAAATTAGATTAGACGGAGATAGAAATGCCAAAAATGAAAACCAATCGATCCGCCGCTAAGCGGATTAAGAAAACCGGAACTGGCAAAATGAGACGATTTCATTCAAAACATCGTCATATTTTGACCAAGAAATCCCGGAAATTGAAACGCAAACTTCGTTCCGCGACTTTGATTGCCAGGTCCGATGAACGTCAGATGAGCGTAATGTTGCCGTATTAGAACGGTAAGCGATTATAATTATCAGGAGAAGAACAAATGCCACGGTCGAAAAATAGCGTTGCCGCCAAGGCTCGACATAAAAAAGTATTGAAAAAAGCTCGCGGTTATTATGGCGGGCGCAGCCGGTTGTATCGTACCGCTATCGAATCGGTACATCGCGGTCTCAAATTCGCTTATCGGGATCGACGTCGAAAAAAACGCGAATTCCGCAGACTCTGGATCACACGTATTTCAGCCGCAGCTAAACTGTGTGATATTAATTACTCAACTTTTATGAATGGATTGAAAAAATCAGGCATAAATCTCGATCGCAAATCACTGGCTGATATCGCGGCGAGAGATATGAGTACTTTTGAACGTCTGGTAGATATGACCAAGGCCTGATTTCGATGGACGTCATAAAACAACTTGAAAAGGTTGAAGTCGAAGCCGTTGAAAAAGTCAATGCGGCCGATTCACTCGAATCAATTGAGAAGATTCGGGTAACCCTTTTGGGCAAAAAGGGTGCGCTGACATCAATCCTGCGCGGTCTAAAAGATCTTTCACCGGAAGAAAAACAAGAGGTCGGCGGACGAGCGAATAAAGTCAAAGCTAATCTTGAGGCATTAATAAAAAGTAAAAAAGAAGAATTACTAGAAGGCGGCGGCGGTGGGGCATCGTTCGATTATACTCTGCCCGGACGACCCTATCGACCCGGGCACCGTCATCTGATAACGCTCGTCCTTGATGAAATCTGCGGTATCTTTCAGCGAATGGGTTTTGAAATCGCTTCCGGCCCGGAAATTGAAAATGATTATTATAATTTTGGGGCGCTGAATTTCCCTCCCGATCATCCCGCCCGCGATGAACAGGATACATTTTATGTCGAGGGTGATTTATTACTACGGACTCATACCTCCAATGTTCAGATACGCGAATTCGAAAAACGAAAACCGCCGGTGAAAATAATCGCTCCCGGTCGAGTCTTTCGCAACGAAGCGGTCAACGCCCGAAGTTTCTGTGTTTTTCACCAGGTCGAGGGTTTTCTGGTCGATACCGATGTATCTTTCGGTGACCTAAAAGGCGTTCTGGAAGCGTTCTGTTATGAGTTTTTTGAAGAAGGGGTCAGGCTGAAATTCCGGCCCAGTTTTTTCCCGTTTACCGAACCATCAGCGGAAGTTGATGTCGAGTGTTTTCTTTGCAGGGGAAAAGGATGTTCCCTGTGCAAATATGAAGGATGGCTCGAAATTTTGGGGTGCGGAATGATTGACCCCGAAGTTTTCAGGGCCGTCGGTTATGATGCCGAAAAATATACGGGCTACGCTTTTGGGATGGGAATCGAGCGGATTGCCCTTTTAAAATATCGTGTCAATGATATTCGGCTTCTTTACGAAAACGATATCAGGTTTATTAAGCAGTTCCGTTAAATTATGAAATTACCGTATAGCTGGCTTAAAGAAATTACAGGCGTGGATTGGTCCGCCGAAGAAATGGAAGATCGCTTAACCTGCTCAGGGACGGCCGGGGCTCTGGAAAAGTATGATCCGGAGCATTTTAAAAATGTCGTAACGGCTAAAATTACCAGTCTTGAAAAGCATCCCAACGCCGACAAATTGCAAGTCGCTGAAGTTACAACGGGGGAGACGACCTATACGGTTATTTGCGGCGCGCCCAACTGCGCCATTGACCAGATCGTTCCGCTGGCGCTGCCCGGCGCCAAACTCCGCGGGGAGTTTGAGGTCAAAGAAATTACCATGCGCGGCGTCAAATCTTCTGGCATTATTTGTGCCGAAGATGAATTGGGACTGTCTAACGATCACACCGGTATCATGGTTTTCGATGATGATACCGAATTAAACAAACCGGTTTTCGAGCATCTGGATCTCAATGATCCGGTTATCGATTTTGAAATTACGCCTAATCGGCCTGATTGTCTTTCGGCCAATGGCGTTGCCCGAGAAATAGCAGCGCTGGCCGATCTTGACATAAATCTTGAAAAAGAACCACCGCCGGAAATTTCAGAAAGAGCCGAAAATTATATTGGCGTTATTATTGACGATGCCGATGCTTGTCCTCGCTATGTGGCTCGCATTATAAAGAATATTAAAATCGGCCCCTCTCCCGACTGGCTAAAGAAGCGATTGACCGATTGTGATATCCGACCGATTAACAATATCGTGGATATTACCAATTACGTCATGCTTGAGACCGGACAGCCTCTGCATGCCTTTGATTATGACAGATTCGGGTCAAAAGAAGTTGCCGTTCGCCGCGCCCATGATAAAGAAAAATTTACGACTCTTGACGGGCAGGAACACGAGCTCGATTCCGATATATTACTTATTACAAATGGCAAAGAAAGCGTTGCCGCGGCTGGGGTGATGGGCGGAATCGACAGTGAAGTTACTCCGGAAACTACAACAGTGCTTCTGGAATCGGCTTATTTCAACCCATCCGTCATCAGGCGTTCTCGAAAAAAATTGAGTATTATTTCCGAATCTTCCTATCGCTTTGAGCGAGGAATCGATCCCAACGGAACCGTCAGGGCCGCGGATCGTGCGGCGGCGTTAATGGCCGAGCTTGCCGGAGGCGAAGTTCTGCAAGGTGTCGTTGACAATTATGCCAAAAGGATTGATCCAATCAAGGTTGAAATGCGCCCCTCGCGAGCCAATAAATTGATTGGCGCCAATATTCCGATTGACTTCATGAAGAATAAACTGACTCGATTGGGAATGAAGGTTGAGTCGAATGATGATAATATTATCGCTGAGGTGCCTGCGTTCAGACCTGACATCACGCGCGAAGTCGATTTGATAGAGGAAATTGCTCGGATTTACGGCCTGGACAATATCCCCAGCAATAATCAAAACTCCGGACCACTATTTTCACCCACTCATCGCCGCGATACAATTCGCAATGACTTGAGAGAGATTATGACCGGGCTGGGTTTTGAAGAATCTCTGGGGACAGGTTTCGCTCAACCTAAAAGGATGAAATTGCTCGAGCCCTCCATCGAACCGATAGAAATTACCAACCCAATATCAGATGAGTTCGGATATTTGCGCTCGCGCCTTTTATATTCACTTTTAGTATCGACGGGCAACAATATCAGACATCGCAATATCAATATCAAATTATTTGAAATCGGTAAAATATATATTAGAACGAAAGATTTGCCGATTGAGCCTGAGTATTTCGGATTTATATTATCCGGACAAACCGATGATATCTACTGGCAAAAATCTCCGGGCGAGTCAGATTTATATGAATTAAAAGGGATAGCCAATGCCATCTGCGACCGCCTGAGAATTAGTTCGATCGCGCTTGAACCGGAAGCATATGGCGGATATGATAAATCCTGCTCATTTAGCGTTGTTCGGAACGATCAAAAACTGGGAAATATAGGTCGGGTGGCGCCCAAAATCGCCCAGGTTTTTGACATTAAGCAGGATTGTTTCGCGGCCGAATTTGAAATCTCAAAACTAATTGATCTCGATCAGGGCATTACTCCCTTTAAATCCCTGCCCAGGTATCCGGCATCGGCGCGCGATATCGCAATCGTAGTGAGAAATTCAATTTTTGTCCGGGATATACACGATTCAATCCTGAATTCGGGCGGCAAATTAGTTGAATCGGTTGAGTTTTTCGATATGTTTACGGGGAAACCAGTTCCTGAAAATATGAAATCGCTGGCATTTTCGGTTAGTTTCCGCTCATCCGATAAGACTCTGGAAGACGCCGAAGTTGACGCGGTGTTTAATAAAATCGTAAAAAATCTGGAGCAGAAATTTGATGCCCGGTTAAGAGAATAGGACGGAGCAATTATGGAATCATTTGCTAAGCTCGAAGAACGAATCAACAAAGCCGTCGCTCATATAGAAAAAATGATGAGCGAAAACGAAAAAATGGATGCGCTAATAAAGGAACTTGAGAAGGCCAATTCAGATCTGAAAATAACAAACAATGATTTAAAGAAGAGAATAAAAATTATTGAAGATGGCAATAAGGCTCTGGAGGCGGCAAAAGTTGAAAATGAGAAGCAATCGCAGGAAATTTCGGAAGAAGTAAAAGACAAAATTGAGGGATTGCTTGCCAGAATTGAAAAATATGAGCAAAGTGCGAAGTAATTTGTACTTGACATAAAAGCGCAGTTTGTGCGATATTGAGGTACTGGAGAAGAGAAAGTCCAATTTGGTATAAAAGGCCGGTTTTTAAGCGATATGGAAAAAATGGAATCTTCAAAGAATCGAGTTCGCGTTAATATATATGGTGAAGAATATACCGTTCGTTCCGATGGCGATATAGAGTATATGAAAGAAGTCGCGCGCTACGTCGATTCCCAAATGCGCGCCATCGCCGATAAAACGCCCAATAAATCACCCTCTCGGGTGGCTATCCTGGCAGCTCTGAATATAACCGATGAGTTATTCAGACAAAAAGAGGGGCAGCATGATTTTTCTGAGTTTGAGAAACGAGCCGGCGATATAATTTCATTATTGGACGATAAAATTCCCGATTAAGAATTGTTGGGGTGTTTGCGAAAATTAATACCCGAATAATTTTATCCCTCTTTCTCCTTCTAAATTAAATTCTCCTTTGAAGGAGGTATAAATAAATGGAAACAACACTTTTTATTGTTCTTATAGTTTTGGCCGCCGCCATTTCCGGCTATGCGGCATGGATTTTATCCCGTCGCGTAGGAAATAGAAAATTAGCCAATGCCGAGGAATTCGCGCGGCGAATTGTGGCTGATGCCGAAAAAGAAGCGGAAATAAAGAAAAAAGAAGCAATTCTTGAAGCCAAAGATGAATGGTATAAAGCCAAGGCGAAATTTGAACGCGAAATTCAAAATAAAAAAACCGAGTTCTCCAAAATCGAAAGGCGGTTGTCTGATAAAGAAACGAACCTGGATAGAAAAATAGAAACCGCCAATAATCGTGAGAAAAAGATTCAGGAAAAAGAACGTAGTAATGCGACCCGAGAAAAAGCAATTTCAATCAGGGAAAAAGACATTGAAAAATTAATTGCCGATCAAAATGTCCAACTCGAAAAGATATCGGGTATGTCGGCCGAGGAAGCCAAGCAGATTCTAATCGAAAATATGACAAGTCAGGCCAAAATCGACGCGGCCGCCCTCGCGAAAGAGATAAAAGAAATTGCCGAACGGGACGCGGAAAAAGAAGCCCGCGAAATTGTGACTCAGGCGATTCAACGCTGTGCCGCCGATCATACCGTCGAATCAACCGTTTCGGTTGTAGTTCTGCCCAATGACGAAATGAAAGGCCGGATTATCGGGCGTGAAGGAAGAAATATTCGTTCATTCGAGACTGCGACGGGGATAGACGTCATTGTTGACGATACGCCCGAAGCGGTGATTCTGTCCGGATACGATCCCATCCGCAGGGAAATCGCTCGCATGGCTTTGGAAAAACTGGTTGCCGATGGCCGGATTCATCCTACCCGTATTGAGGAAATAGTGGTCAAAGCGGAAAAAGATATGGAAGTTATCATCCGTGAGGCCGGTGAACAGGCCGCATTTGATATCGGTATTCACGGCCTTCATCTCGATATTATAAAACTTCTCGGTAAATTGAAATTCCGTACCAGTTACGGACAAAACGTCCTGCTCCATTCAGTCGAAGTGGCCATGCTGGCCGGTATCATGGCTTCCGAACTCGAACTCGATCCTGCCATCGCCAAACGCGCTGGTCTATTACATGATGTGGGCAAAGCTGTCGATCGTGAGACGGAGGGAACCCATACGCAAATCGGTTCTAATATCCTGCGGAAATATAATATCGACCCGGCCATAATAAACGCCGTAGAATCACATCATGGCGATGTTCCTCAGGAAACGCCTTACGCTATCCTGGTGCAATCAGCCGATGCCATTTCCGGCGCTCGCCCCGGAGCCCGTCGTGAACCTCTGGAAAGCTATATCAAACGCCTCGAAAAACTGGAAGAGTTAGCGGATAGCTTCAAAGGAGTTTCAAAAGCGTACGCTATTCAAGCCGGCCGAGAGGTTCGCGTTATCGTCGAGTGCGATGAAATGGATGATCTGGCCTCGTCAATTCTGGCAACCGATATCTCCGGTCGAATAGAAACCGAAATGGAATATCCCGGGCAGATTAAAGTTACGGTAATTCGTGAAATGAGAGCCGTGGAGTACGCCAAATAAATGTCATTGTGCAAAGTAATTTTCATAGCCGACGTTGTCGGTAAACCGGGGCGGAATATTCTATCCCATATGACCCGCCGGCTGAAATACAAATATCAGGCTGATTTTGTAATCGCCAATACCGAAAACGCCGCCGGCGGGTTTGGCATCACTCCCGAGATGGCTCGGAAAGTATTCACCTACGGTGTCGATTGTCAATCATCAGGCAATCATATCTGGGATCGTCAGGGAATCGGTGATTACCTCAGGGAAGAATCCCGATTAATCCGCCCGGCCAATTACCCCGGAGCGCCCGGAAACGGATTATATATCGGTCAGGCGGGTGATTATCCGATTGCCGTTATCTCGCTGATGGGTCGAACATTTATGTACGATATTGATTGCCCGTTTAAGACCGCCGACCAGATAATTAAGAAACTGGATGAGAAGATCAAAATCATCATCGTTGATTTTCATGCCGAAGCGACTTCGGAAAAGCTGGCGGCCTTTTTCCATCTTGATGGTTTGGTTTCGGCGGTAATCGGAACTCATACCCATGTACAAACGGCTGACGAACAGATATCGGGCCGTGGTACGGCATATATCACTGACGTCGGGATGACGGGGCCCTATGATTCAATTCTGGGGATGAACAAGAAGCCGGCCCTGGCACGATTTTTATCGGGTCGTCCAATTCGATTATCGGTGGCAGAAGATGATGTTCGGATATCCGGAGTCTATCTCGAATTTGATATGGAAAACGATACACGGGCAATAAAAATTGAAAGATTCAACATGGAAACGGATCTTAATTTACCTTTTCGCGATCCAGAGGAGGAAAGCGCTAATGCAGGGTAAGCTGATTAACGGTAAGGCGATAGCGAAAAAAATCAAACAAGAACTTAAGGTCGATATTGAAGATTTAAAATCGCGGGGAGTGATACCGGGGCTGGCGGCGGTTCTCGTTGGAGATGATCCCGCATCGCAATTATACGTTAACAGTAAAGCCAAAACCGCTAGCAAATTGGGCCTTTTCAGCGAAGTCATCAAACGCGACGCCGATATTTCTCAAAACGATTTAGTCGAAATAGTTAATGAACTAAACAATCGAGATGATATCCACGGCATTTTGGTGCAATCACCCCTGCCCAAACATATCAACGAAATGGACATCACGCTTACTCTCGATCCTCTCAAAGACGTTGACGCGTTCCATCCCATGAATATGGGGCATCTGTTAATCGGCGAGCCGATTTTCCTGCCCTGTACACCGTTTGGCGTTATCAAGATGATTGACGATATAAATGTCGACCCCAAAGGCAAAAAAGTGGTCGTTCTGGGTCGCAGCAATATCGTGGGAAAACCTCTGGCCGTCATGCTAATGCAAAAATGGCAGGGCTGTAACGCCACCGTGACTGTTTGCCATACCGGTACAGCCAATATTCCCGGCGAAACCATTCAGGCCGATATTATTATCGCCGCTATCGGACGTGCTAATTTCGTTACGGCTGATATGATAAAAGAAGGCGCCATTATTATCGATGTAGGGCAGAATCAGGTCGAAGATAAAAATGCTCCTAAAGGTTATAAGCTCTGCGGTGATGTTGATTTTGACGGATGTCTCGAAAAAGCTTCGATGATAACACCCGTACCGGGCGGAGTCGGGCCGATGACAATCGCGATGCTGATGTATAATACGGTAAGAGCAACCAAGCTTAAGTTGGTTTATAATAAATAATTATCAGGATATTATAAAGTATCGCATTAGATATTAAGCTAAAGCAATAATTGATTTATCACAAGTTCAGATTTTCGTTCATAGTTATTGGGCCTGCAGTATTATGATGAGCCTATGATTCTCACTGCGTAAAAAGCGCAATTAATTGCAACCGTTTTTTTTTATTCAAATTCACACTACAGGATATAATATTCTCAAATCCGACAGTAATTTTCTTGTCACGCTAAGATATTCAAATACAGGCGAATATAGAAGCCGGAAATTTCCTTTAAAATGTATCAATCTAATTATCGCAGGAAATTCGAAACGCGATTCAAAGGCATGGCTTTTGCTTCAAGGCAGTCGAACAATTATATTTTGCAGATTCTGAATATGGCTCAGAAAATACTGATACTCTTCATACTCGTTTTAACAGCTTCGGTCATGGCTACTGAAAGCCCCCACGATAAAATTGAATTTGTGGACGGTCCTTATGTTTTATCGGATACTATTCAGGCAGCGCCGGGCCACCCGATTATTCCCACTGAAATCGAAAATATAACCGATTCTTTATCCGATTATGTCGTTGGCCGAATGAGCGTCCATCAAATCGGATTCATTTTGCCTGAAAACACCAAATTTCCGAGCGGATTGATCAAAAAACGAAAAATTGTTTTAACGTTTCCTCCGGAATTTGATATATCGACTGTGACTTCGGTGACTTACCTTGATAAAGATTCAACCGGATACATGCCCAATATAACCGGGATATTTGTTTATTCGGAATCGGTCGTTATCGAGATTACCGAATATAAGAATGATCCTCATCGGCCATACCAGGTTTACTTTAATATAGACGCTATCGCCAATCCCATACGAAGTGGAGATTATCGAATTGTGGTGCAAGTTGATAATTTCTTTGGACGGACCATAGCCGGGCCGAATTTCAGCGATTTCTTCACGATTCTCCCCGATGAACCGGCCCAGCTGGCGATATTGCCAACCGGAGATTTATCAATTATCGCCGGCGAGACGATCATGTTTGAAGCGTTTATTGCCGACCAATACGGCAATATCATCAGCCCGGAAACTGCTATCTGGTCGATTGATGACACTCAGGATAATATCGGCCGCATGTTCGGCTCGGCTTTTCAGGCGACTACTGTGGGTGTCGGTCGAGTTGTCGCTACGGCCGGAGATTTGACCGCCTATTCAGGAGAGATAACGGTTTCGCCGGGAGAAACGGCTCAGATTATTGCCGTCCACGAATCCGAATCGGTAAATGCCGGAACTCCATTAAATAACGATATTACCATTACCCTGGCCGATGATTTTGGAAATCGCAAATATGATTTTATCGGATCGGTTTGGTTTGAAAGTGATGATAGCGAAGCGGAGATTACTTATGATGTTTCAAATCCTTATCAGTTTACTGCACAGGATCAGGGGCGAAGAGTCTTTTCTGGTGACGGGTTTATTTTCAAGACGGCGGGGCAGAGGGTATTATTAGTCAAAGAAGTATCCGGATTATCCGCAACGATTGAAAATATCTTTGTTCTTTCGGGCCAGTTGGCTGATTTTGATGTTTCATTTTCGCAAAATACACGAGCGGGAGAACCGCTTACAATCTCGATCTCCAATGCTGTTGATTCGAGCGGAAATCCGTTTACGGGTATGATAGATATTGCGGGGGGAGAGATTGCGCCTGATGGAACCATGCCTATCATCAATAATATTTATGTAGGCAATGGCGAAGGTTCAACTAATATTCGGCTCTTTGCGGCGGGGATAAATAATCTGGTCTTATCTCATGAGACTATCGAACGTACTCTTGATATAAATATTTTGCCGGCTCAAACCGACCGCATGAGTTTATCGGTCGATGAGACTCAGTTTATTGGCAATAAATTATTTGGCGGATTGACGATTGAAGTTTTTGATCGATATGAAAATCTTAAAACCGATTATAATGAAGTCGGCGGCGAAGTCCGCTTCGAGTCGGAAACCGGCGAGTTTACTCCGGAAGCTATTCAACCAGCTACTTTTATCAACGGCGTTGCGGACATTACAGAAATATCATTCGATGGCCAACCGGGACCGACTGTACTTTTGGCTAAAATGATCGTCGATGGCGAGCTATTGATTGAATCCACCGAATTTATCGCAAATGGGATTGTTGCCCGGCCCAATGATGATTTTCCGATTGCATCAACGATACCTGAGACATGGGAAGCCTCTGTAAGAGCTTACGGCAAAAATTTCGGAAATATAACACCTGTATTTCTTGAATTTCGATCTGAAATATTTAATGAAACTGATGAACAGGTTATCTCGCCATATCCTGATCAATGCTTACCTGAACCCGGTGATGCGATTGGATGCGTGATTATTGATAATATTAAAGCTGAGTTTCCTGCCGAAGAATACGATTATATTATCATTGCAGAAGCGCATTACCAGATTGATGATATTATCTTCATCACCGAATATGAGTTTTCGCACATGTTCGAAGTTGTGCCGTTTATTCCGTTTGAAGTAATATCTGAAAATTTACCCGACACGGCGTTTCAATATGATTATGATTTACAGGGCGGAATAGTCATAAGAAATGAAAACTCATATGAACCGGCCAGGAGTTTTGATATAACTCTTAGAATCGCTCAAGATTCATCATTATTTAGTATTGCTCAGGTGCGTTTCAAGGAATTCAACTGGGAGCCGGAAATATCCCATGAATTCATGCTCCGATTACGGGATGAATTCCCAACAAATATTTATGAATATATCATCGAATATCGTTCAGTCATACAATTTGAAGATAACTCAATTGTCACCTATCGCGGCAAATTTGATTTAGGTAAAAACCTATCAATCCTCCCTCGTGCCAATATACTTGTCAATGACAATGCTATCACTCCGGCCTCAGCGATTGCGGGTTCGGCTGTTTCATTCACCATACCCCTTAAGCTTATTGGCTCGTCTTCGATTAATCTAAACGGCGCAGGAACTCAATTAATTGTCACCGACGGCTCAATTACCAGTTCCGCCCGACTATTGGAAGACGAATACATCTTAACCCCCGGAGTTACTAACATTGCCAGCGCACCGTTGACTATTCCGGAAGAATGGATTGGAAAAACATTAACCGCCAAATTACTGCTTAATGGAATCGAAGCCGATATAATTCCTGTCGATGAAGTAAAATCGTTCGCGTTCCCGGTTACGATTGTCGGCAGTCAATTCTTAAGTATCGGCCATTTATCTATCGAAGCTCCCAACGCTCCCCATGTCAACACCGGGCAGGAATTCGGTATCAGCGGATACGTAATCAACACCTCCACTGAGGATTTTGAAGAATCCTTAACGGTTGGTTTATTCTCAGACGGTGAATCGATAGTATTCGAACCGGTTGATATTACTTCCGTACCCGCCAAAGATTCGGTCAAAGTTCTATTTTACGTCATGGCGGGCGGTAACCCCAACCCGGCCGAACGATTTTATATGGTCCCCCTGAGCGGTCAGGATGTTTTGCAGCCGCGTCCGGATAATAATATTGTCGCTGTCATCCAGACGCCCGCGAAATTAATATTTGACGCCGAATTTGTCGACCGCCCCGGCTCTCTCGCGATCCTTGATTACGCCGAAGATTTTTCAATCGTCGCTGAATACCGCAATAACGGTCAGGCTGAAATTGAAGGCGGAACCCTGATTTTGGATTATTTTGGTTCCGGCGATTTTGGCGTTAATTTCCCGATTGAGCTTCCTCTTGACGATGAACTTATTTGGAATCTCACTTCACCGGCAACGGAACTTATATCCGAATTTCTTATCAAATGGGGTGAGTTGCCTATTGATAAAAACACCGGGGAAGCGGTAGAAGATTTGAGCCAGCCAATTATACTGCCGTTTATGGTAAAAGCCTCAATTACGAAATTGGTTATCCAGCCAGATTCATTCGATACCCAGCCATTGGTCAGAGATGCGACAGCCATATTATTTAAACTGATGATGGAAAACGTTTCCAATGATATTCGCAATTCGATTCTGATAAACACGATTACTATTACAGTTACCGATCGCGACGGCAAACAAATTGATGGAGAGTATTTGGTCACCGAAACCGGCTCGGCCTTTTATCTCGACGATCAGCCGATAACATCCCTTGAGCTTGTTGACGGCAAACTGGCCTACAGTTTTACCGGCTTAATTATCCCTCCGGGTGAAAAAGAAATTATCGAACTGCGATTCACCCCCAAAGTTGATGCCTTTTTCGATTTCTTCAATATGCGTCTTGAAAGCGCTGATATTTCAGCCGAATTCGCCTCCGGGCCAAGGATTGGCGAGAAAGTAACCGTAACCGGTATTTTGGATCGCGCCTTCGAGATCAATTTACCTCAGGCAATAATCGCGACCGAATTTGGCGAGTCGTTTAAAAATTACCCGAATCCGTTCAATCCCAACTTTGAAGAAACCGAATTTATTTATAACCTCCCGACTGATTCTGATGTCGATATTTATATCTACGCCGTCACTGGCGAACGAGTCCGTCATCTTCATTATGACGCCGGCAGTGTTGGAGGCCAATCGGATCAATTGGCCCGAGCCTATTGGGACGGCCACAACGGCGAGGGTGATGTTGTTCTCAACGGTGTCTATGTCGCATATATCGAAGTCGCCGAAGGCAATCTCACGGCCAAAGTCAAAATAGCGGTGGTGAAATGATGCGGAAAATTATTTTCATATTCGTTTTCGCAATGACGCTCATCTCCGCTAACGCCTGGTCGGGAGACGACGGCGGCACCGAATCGGTTTTCAGCATCGGCGGGGGAGCCCGGGCAATGGGCATGGGTAACGGATTTATCGGACTGGCCGATGACGCTACCGCCATATATTATAACCCGGCCGGCCTGACATCACTTCAGACTCAACAGGTTTCATTCCTCCACGCCGTGTTATTTGAGGAAACCACTTACGATTTCATAGCCTACGCTTATCCATCTATCTGGGGGACTTTCGGCGTCGCCGGAATGAGAATCGGCACCGATGATATCGGTCGGCGCGGTTCGGATTATTATGACCTGGGTCGTTTTTCAGCTTCTCAAATGCAAATACTCTTTTCTTACAGCCGGGCTTTTTTAAATAGATATTCAGCTGGTATAACATTTAAGATGAATCATCAATCGATTGATAATTATTCGGCCTACGGTTTTGGTTTTGATCTGGGTGGACGGGCGAAAATTATTAACAATCTTTATGCCGGGTTGGTTATCCAGGATATTATCGGGGCCAAAATGCAGCTGATAAGCGAGAAAGAAAGAATCCCAATTACTTTTAAGACTGGATTATCATATTATCTTTCAAAGAAAGATTTCCCGGTCTTTGGTCGCGTCAATCTGGATTTGGAAAAACCCGAAAATCGCTCTGTCAAAGTACGCACGGGATTTGAGGCGATACATAATTCCGGTTTGGCTCTCCGGGCCGGATACGATCGCGATAATCCATCGCTGGGGATGGGGATACAATATCAAAATTTGTTCGTGGATTACGCCTACAAATTTATCGATCACCTCAGCGACAGCCATCGGTTTTCCTTTACACTCAATTTCGGCATTACTCAGGACGAAAGTATCGCTCAGCATGAAAGCGCTGAGCAGGCAGGCGTTCAGAGCGCACTCGAAGAAAATCGAAAACAAGCGCTCAAAAAATATATGGATAAGGCCAATGATTTCTATGATGCCGAAATGTATGACTCATCCCTGGCGGCATATTATCGAGCCGACGCGTATGCTAAAGACGAAGATGGAGAATTTATAAAATCACGCATCAACGAAATCAATGTCACTCTGAGTGGATTGAACGGCTATCCATCCCGAACCGACACGATAATGACCGGAGGTACCGGAGTCGATTTGATGACACAGGCGAGGATTTTATTTGAAGAAGGCGCCTTGATTCCGGCTCATAATATGATACGCCTGGCTCGCCTATATGGAATTCAATCGGCCGATCTCGACACTTTGGATTTAGCCGTTAATTTCGCCATAAATAGAAAAATCAATACCAATCTCGAGATAGCCAAATCATCATTCGATAATGGCGATTACATTACCGCATACGACAGATATAATACCGTTCTGATGTATGATTTCCAAAATGAATTGGGCAGAACGGGATCACGGTTGGCTGAAAAGCGGCTTAATCTGGCCCAGCATCTAAATCTTGGCCTGGAATATTTCAATCAGGGCAAGTATATATCATCGCAGCGTACTCTGCGCATGGTTCTTGGTTTGGATCCGGGAAATAAAACCGCCCAGGAATATCTGGATAAGATCACCGAACGAATTCATCAGTCGCCCTCGCTTGAGGACCTTCAAAAAGATAGCCGGATTTGGAATGTCTATCTCGAAGGTCTCGAATCCTTTCGCCGAGGTGATTATGAGAACGCGATTCGCCTCTGGGAAAATGTCCTGGAAGTTTATCCAAACAACAGAAATACTCTTGAAAATATCAAACAGGCTCGGCTGCGTCTAAAATAATAATTCGCGATTCGAAAAGTGAATTGCGCCGGAAGCCTTAAAAAATAAGGGCTTGATGATTTTTTTATTACGTTAATCCCTGCTTTTTTTACTACATTGAACCTATGTTCCGAAGACCGATAAGAGAAACGGTGGCCGCATTTCCGGCCCAGGAAAGCCAACTGGCCGGGTTGCGCAAAACGGTTGAGGAAATCTGCCTTCAGGCTAATTTATCATCCAAAGAGATCAATAATATAGTTTTGGCTATTGAAGAAGGCGCGACTAATATTATCCGTCACGCCTATATGTTTAGCGAAGGCGAAATACGGCTTAAAGTCGAGGTATTCAAGCATTCGATAGTATTTTCATTATTCGACAACGGCAAATCGTTTCAGCCTCCCGACAAATCAAAACTCGATTTGAAAAAAATGGCCGCCACCGGTAGAAAAGGCGGACTTGGTTTTTATCTTCTTAATAAGGTAATGGATCGCGTTGAATATTTTTCTCTGGAAGGCGAAAATGAACTGCGAATGACGAAGTTTTTATCAGACCGGGGAGAGAAGGAACTCGAATGGGGAGGCGGCCTTTCGCTGCGCGTTAAATTTTCCGCTTTTACTTTTTTGATTGTTGTGGTGCTTGTTATCGGGGCCTATCTTTACATTAATTCCCGTTCCAGTCAATATATTCAGTCACAACTCGAAGATACTGTCAAAGCTCTCAGCAGTACAATCACGTCGCAAGCCTCCGGATTTATTATTAACCAGCGCTCTGACGCCGAGTTTGATGAATTAGTGGTTTCATATCAGCGGGCGAATGAGATTATACAGGCAGTGATAATCGTGGATACGAATGGAGTCATCATCGCAGATTCCCGCGGCCCGACACGATTATATACCAGGCTCGAAAATAGGCTTTTATCGCTCATCGACAGAACCTCTGATAAAAAGATTTTCCCATTTGAGGAAGGACAGCAGGTTATCGTCGGGCAAATCAATTTGGGCGGTTCCAATCTCGGCGCAATCGTTTTGGAATATTCATCGCTGGTTATGGAAGCGGAACTAAAAGATGCGCGAGAAATAATTTTAATTATAACCGCACTCGGTTTGCTTATCGGGATTACCGGAATTTATCTGCTTTCAAATTATTTTGTCCGTCCGATTGGGCGAATCGTATATCGAGTTCGTAAATTCGCGGAAGGCGATCTGGAAAGTCAGTTGCCCCTAAAAGGCGCCGGAGAGTTTTACGAAATTTCCAAAGCCCTTAATGAATTGATTATGCGCATGCGCCGCGATCGAAAGAACATTATTGAGCGGGAAATTATGCAAAAAGAGATGCAGATGGCCGAGGAAATCCAGAAAGCTCTGATCCCTACGCAGTTGCCGTCCATCGAGGGTTATGATTTTGGCGCCATCTATAAATCAGCCCGAATGGTCGGCGGAGATCTCTTTGATTTTGTTGAAATAAGCGATCATACTTTTGGGGTCGTTGTCGCTGATGTGTCCGGTAAGGGCATTCCGGGATCGCTTGTAATGTCGATGGTCAGAACCGCTCTGAGGCTTGAAGCTCGCAGTTCCAAGTCAGCTCGGGATGTCCTGATAAAGGTCAATGATTACGTCTCTGGCAATATCAAATCCGGAATTTTCGTTACTATACTACTGGCAATCGTCAATACCAAATCCGGAAAGATTAATTTCGCCTCCGCCGGCCACAATCCCTTACTGCATTTCAATAGCGCTTTAGGTGAGGCCAGTTTTATCAATGCTGGGGGAATGCCGGTCGGATTAAAGCCGGGTCGCCATAAATTTGCCGAGGCAATAAAATCGGCCGAACTCAAACTAAAAGAAAACGATTTTCTCGTTATATATACCGACGGCGTAACCGAAGAGCGGGGCCGAAGTAACAAAGCCTACGGCACCGAGAGAATCGTTGAAATTCTCAAGGAAAATCACTCAGACTCAGCCGAGAAAATTGCGCGATTATTCGAATCAGACATTGCCCGATTTGTCGGCAAAAACGATCAACACGATGATATCACCATGGTAATTCTCAAGAAATGCTCTCAGGCCGGATGTTCGAACGAGACGCGAACTGACAAGAAGGAATCGGTTCCCCAGGATATCAAAATCGATTCGGTTACGATAAAACCCAAATCCACGCCAAAAAAATAGTCCGATATTACCGCCAATTATATTTTCTGAATGCGGATTATTGACGTAATACGTTAAAGGTCACAAACTTAAGGGTCCTAACGGCGATTTGTTATGGACTAACATTTCCGTTTTTATGTTGACAAATATACATTCTGACTTATTCTATTAGATGAAGCAGAGTTTACAAGGGTTTTTCAGTAAAATCAAACAGGTTGGTTGCGTTTGGATAGCCTCACGTTAAATATTATCCTGTTTCTGCTTGTCGTGATTCTAATTGTATTGCTGATTATCAAGCAGAGGCAAATGCGCAAGCTGAACCCGCTAAAAGACCTTGAATCTGTCTTAGCGGGGATCGCGTCAAGTCTGATTAGTTGCCGCACCGAGGGGAAAATTCAAAAGGTGGCCAGTCAGCTTTCCGCTATTTTTATCAATCACCTACAGGCTGCCCAAATCCTGTTTTTCCGCTGCCAAAAACGCAATATGGAGATGAACTACGTATATGGATTGAAGAATATTCGTCGCTCCCGCTATCGTATTCAAATTTCAGATAATCTCCTAAAACAGCTTACTTCCGGGAAAATGCTTTACAATATTTCGGAACTGGATGGAAACTTAAATAATGACCTGGAAAATCTGCTGCTGGACAAAAAATTCAATTTAGTTTTTCCCATTTTTTGGAATGAAAATCTATTCGGTGTCTATTTTATCAGAACCGCTCTGCCGTATGGCCATCCTCTTATAAATTTATTTTTGCTTTTCCTGAATCAAAATCTATCCATTACCTATCACCTGACCCGGGTTGAATCGACTCGCAGGATGCTCGAAAGTAAACTTAAAAACAATAAAATTCAGGATAATGCTAAAGGAAAATATGCGGCCAATGCTTCCCAGGTTAATGACCCCGGATATCTAATTGAAATGTTTACCCATCGAAAAGTGGATGATTTGATGGCCAACGTTTTCGAAAAGGTTAAAACCGGTCTGAAGGCGGATAAATTACTATTCCTATCCCGACCTTATTCGGGAGCTCCAAATAATCTTAAATATTCGATTGGAATGGACCGCAAAGAGTTTCCGATCGATAGTAAGGAGTTCGGAAAGATTTTCGGGGCCATGCAAAAACAGCAGATTTACGATATCCGGAAAATTCCAAAAAGTATGGACGAAAAAATACTGCCCGAAAGAATTTCTCAAATTGGAATGGATTACATGTCAACTTTTTCCCTGGACGAAAAAGAACAGGGATTACTCTTTTGGTCTGGCAGGGATGAAGATAGTCAATCCGATTTTAAAATACTTAATCAGTTCGAGAGAGTAGCTCGACGGGCCATGAATAATGCCCTGGAATTTGAAAAATACGAAGAGATGTCATATACCGATAGTCTTACCAGATTATATAATTATCGCTACTTTATAAAACGTCTCGGCGAGGAAATTCAGCGCGCCAAAAGATTCAATCGCCGCGTTGGATTGCTTCTATTTGATATTGATGATTTCAAAGTATATAACGATAATTTTGGACATCAGTGGGGGGATGAATTGTTGCGTTGCATGGGCGATACGTTATCCCGCTCGCTTCGTTCCATTGATATAGTATCGCGGTACGGCGGCGATGAATTTTGTATTATAATGCCGGAAGCCGATAAAATTACCTGCGGAATTTTCATGGATCGCCTTCGTCATGCCATAAATTCCACAGACTTCAGAGATAAGGCTAATGGCTTCGAGGGGAGAATCACGATCAGTATCGGAGCCGCCATTTTCCCCGATGACGCCGAAAACGCCGATAGCTTAATATACTGCAGCGATATGGCTTTGCTCCATTCCAAAAATTATGGCCGTAATCGCAGCACCCTCTTTTCCGAGGATTTGCTTACTGCCAAAAAATAAACTTCCCTTATTTATTCCTCTGCGTATAAACTTGTAAATAGAATTAAGCAAGAAGGTTAGACTGAATTTGCCTTGACATAAAATTCCAAAAGCGGTTACTTATATGGTTAATTATTGGAAAAATAAGTCGATTTTTTAGAATAAGGACGTATAGTCGGCTATAATTCAAGGATGGAAAAATGTATCAGAGGAAATCGCTGATTTTTCTTCTTAGTATAATCTGCGTATTTTGCGCTTATTCCGGACTGACTTTCGCCAACGATGAATACGTAATCGGCCCGGAGGACGTCCTGCAAATCAGCTTCTGGCAAGAGCCCTCACTGGATCAGATTGTAAAGGTAAGACAGGACGGGAAAATCACCCTTTCGATTATTGGCGAAATTCAGGCTTCCGGCTTAACCAGCAGTGAGCTGGCCACACAAATCGAGAGAAACGTGTCACTGTATAATCAGAAAATATCCCAGGCGACGGTAACCGTTACGGGATTCAATTCTCAAAAGGTATTTGTTTCAGGTGAAGTCGGCGTTACCGGAAAAATAACGTTTGAGGTGATTCCGGATATTTGGACCGTTATAAGAGAAGCGGGAGGTGCCACTGAGCTGGGAGACTTAACCCGCGTCAGTATTATTCGCTCAGACGAAGACGGCGGAGAGATGATCACGGTTAATGTATTAGAGGCTTTGGCTTCCGGTTCGCTGGATAGGTTACCAAAACTCAAAAGCGGCGATACGGTCGATATTCCTCGCGCCGCAGGCGGTCTTCCGGGCCGGCAATTGACTTCCGATTACGGCGAACGCAAAAACCTGTTTTATGTTATCGGTGAGGTGAACCGTCCGGGGCAGCTTGAATTTGACGGGGAAGTCGATATACTCGACGCTATCGGATTAGCCGGTGGAACAACCGAGCGGGCTAATCTCAAAGATGTCAGGATAATAACTAAAAACGGTTCGGGAACCTCGGTGATAAAGACAAATCTTAAAAAATACCAGAAGGAAGGTAACCCAAAACGCCTAACCATCAAGCGTGAAGATACGATAGTCATCGGTCAAAAGGGTCGGCCGTGGATTAGCTGGGATAACTTACGGGATTTCGCGATGATTACGACGTCAATCGTCACTTTATACCTATTAATTGACAGAACCCGAGATGATGAGATCCGATAATGTCCGAGCCACGCTAAAAACATTTAACCAGATTTCGGAATGACGATATGGATGGATATCGATTAAAAAGTAAAGTCGCTATTGACGAGCGAGAATTTTTAATACAAACCGTAAATGATGAAGAGAAAAACGCGGTCGTCTCCTCTCTCTTCGTCGATGGCAAAGTTATTGAAACCTGCGACTTCCCTCACCCGGAAAATAAAACGATTGCAGATATCGAAGGCCTTGTCATAAGCGCCCACGAGGAAAAGAAAACAGAGATTGAACACCTCCTGGCTACTTTTGGCAAAGTCGCCGGCTCCAATGATCCTGATTTAATGTTCAACGTCGGTACGGCATTTTACTGCAAAAAGCTTTATGAAGAAGCGCAAATTTTATTTGAATCTGTCATAGCCTGCAGACCTGACCATTATCAGGCGGGCAATTATTATGGTTTAACCCTGATGGCCCTGGGGCAGTTCGAAAAGGCTGTAATGGCTCTGGGGAGAGTCGTGGAATTGAAACCCGGATTCGCGGATTTTCATAATAATTATGGTGAAGCCTTATTGGAGAGCGGATCATGTCGGCGGGCGATAGAAGAATTTGAGGCGGCTCTGAAGATTAATATTTATTATGCTGACGCCTATTTCAACATCGGTATCGCATACCTGTCAAATGCCGTCACTCACGAGAATTATGAATTCTTTGAATATATGCTTGCCAACATAAAAGACAGCCTTAATCGCGCCATTATGATAACACCGGCTTTTAAAACCAGCCGCTATGACGAAACTATAAATTTAATCGAAACCGGAGAGTACGCACAGGCGCTAATTTTACTTAAAGCCGTCCGAGATATAAAAAAGGAAAAAAGCCGACAGGAATTTTCCAGTTGTTATCTCAGGTTTTTACTTTTTTCGGAAAAAGTTAATGAGCGGGCGGTCGCGGATCGTATTCAATATCTGCAGTCGATTCTGGAAAAGAATCCCAATTATTCTGACCTGCATCATGAACTGGCTTTGTGCCATCTGCAACAAGCCCAGATTAGCTGGAATAAAGGGATTAAACACTTTGGCGAGGCCCTGAATATAAACGCTCATTTGACCAAATCGGAAAAAAGCCGGAAACAGGCCGAATCATTTGCCGAGCAATTGAAAGAAACGCTGATCAATATTGCCCGTTTTGAAAACGAATAGGGAACCTGGTTGTTATGGCCAAAAAATTGAAATCGTTAAACCTGTTTGAATATTTTGACGCCGAATCGCCTTATGCTACCGAGTTTAGGCGACTTTTGTATAATCTTAACGGAGTCCTGTCCGGCGATAAAACAAAAATAATTCTTATTACTTCTTCAATGCTCGCCGAAGGCAAATCCATTATTGTCGCATATTTGGCGATGACCGCGGCGGGCAGGAAAAAAAGAAAAACCTTGTTGATCGATTGCGATTTACGTCGTCCAACTTTGCATCGTTTGTTTGATCTTCCTCGGGAAGCGGGGCTGGTTGAAGCCCTCAGCGAAAAAAAATCATTAAAAGATGTTATTAAGAAAACGGCCAATGATTACCTTGATATAATTACCGCCGGCAAAACCGTCGCCAATCCGACCGATGTCTTTGATTCCGAGGCGATTCACAATTTCCTCAATGAAGGCCGGTTTTATTACGATTTGATACTCCTCGATTGCGCCCCGGTTTTACCCGTATCGGATCCTATGCTTTTGGCTCCGTTGATGGACGGCGTTATCATGGTCGTCAAAGCCGGCAGCACTCCACGGGAGGTAGCCCAACGAGCCGCCCGGCTCCTGCAAAACAACAAATCCAATTTCGTCGGAATAGTCCTGAATAATCTGGAAAATGCCCTGCCATATTATTACAACGAATCGTATTACGGGTATGAGTATAAACAATCTCCGAACGATTAATCCTCATGAAAAATATTCTAACCGTTGATCTGGAAGACTGGTTTTCCGTCGAAACCCTTCAAGATGTCATCAGTCGAAATAAATGGCCTGAGCTTGAATCCTCACTAATCAAAAACATTGATGATATCTTAAATCTTTTCCATGAGAAAAAACTAAAGGCCACCTTTTTTGTTTTGGGCTGGGTTGCCGATAAATATCCCGCCGTGATTGCGGATGTCGCCGCTGCCGGACATGAAATCGCCTGCCATAGTTATTATCATCGCATGGTTTCGTCGTTGACTCCCGAAGAATTTAAAAAAGATACCGAAAAAGCCGTAAATGCAATCGTTAAATCGTGCGGGGTAATCCCATCGGGATATCGGTCGCCCAGCTGGGGCATAAAACGCGATATGCAGTGGGCTTTTGAAATTCTCGGGGAACTGGGTTTTGAATATGATTCGTCTATCTATCCCATTTATCATGATATTTATGGAGACCCTGATGCTCCCCGACGCACTTTTGAGATAGAATTGAAGTCCGGTAAGAATATCGTAGAAATACCGGCGTCGACTATAAAAATTATGGGGGCTAGAATACCTATCGGCGGCGGGGGATGGCTGAGGCATTTTCCCTATTGGTTTACGCGTTGGGGCATTAAAACAATAAACAAACAAAATATGCCCGCGGTAGTCTATTTCCATCCCTGGGAACTGGATGACAATGTTCCCCGGGTGCAGATGAGTCGTAAAAATAAAATACGCCAATATGGGAATCTGAAAACTGTAAAGACTAAATTGGCGAAATTATTAAACGATTTTGACCTTCAATCCATGGACGATTATCTTTACGAACTTCGAGAAAATACGAAAAATTTTGTTTAAAAATTGTTCGAAATCTCAGATATTAGATAAATGAATAGCCAATACAAATCATGGGGTAGATACCCAACCGCACGACAGACATCGTGGTCGATTCTTCTACGGCAGGATAATTTGCCGCCTGAGAAAATCACTCCATCCGGTTTGCCTTACGGTTTGGGGCGCAGTTATGGAGACGTCTGTCTCAATGATGGGGGAACGCTGATTCTGACCCGAGCCCTCAATCATTTCATATCTTTTGATACGGAAAATGGAATCCTGATATGCGAAGCGGGCGTTAGCCTCGATGAAATCCTGAAATTAATTGTTCCCCAGGGGTGGTTTCTTCCCGTAACGCCGGGTACAAAATTTGTCACCGTTGGAGGAGCTATCGCCAACGATGTCCACGGAAAAAACCATCATGTCGCCGGTTCTTTCGGATGCTTCGTCACACAATTTGAATTACTCCGTTCGGACGGCAGTCGTCTCTTATGCACTGCCACGGAAAACGAAGACTATTATAATGCAACAATTGGCGGTATGGGTTTAACCGGACTCATAACCTGGGCCAGGATAAAATTGATCCCCATTGTAAATAACCGAATCGCTCAAAAGACGATTAAGTTTAAAAGACTCGAAGATTTTTTTGAATTATCAAATCGCCTGGCTCCCGATTACGACTACACTGTCGCCTGGATAGATTGTCTCGCCTCGGGAAAATCCCTGGGACGGGGATTGTTTATGGCCGGAAATCACGCCACCGTCAAAAACGGCATTTCCCTGGCATATCCCCAAAATCAAAAATCATCTTCGATTCCTTTCGATTTCCCAGAATTTGTTCTCAATAATTTTTCCATTAAACTGTTCAATAAATTGTATTATCATAAACAGCGTCGCCGTGAAAAAGAAAAATTGACCGATTTTGATTCGTTTTTTTATCCCCTGGATGGTATCAATGACTGGAATCGAATCTATGGCAAGCGTGGATTGTTGCAATATCAATGCCTGGTACCCAATCATGATACCGATGTGATTAGAAATATCTTGAAAACCATATCGGATTCCAGGCAGGGATCGTTTCTTGCGGTCATTAAAGTCATGGGGGATATTCCGTCGGCAGGCATGATGTCTTTTCCCCAACCGGGCATAACGCTGGCTCTGGATTTTCCGGCCAAAGAATCCGTATTCAGGCTATTTAAGAAACTTGACGTCATTGTTCGAGAAGCTGGTGGACGACTATATCCGGCCAAAGACTCCTGTATGTCCGCCGGAGATTTTCAATCGTATTATCCCGAATGGGAAACGTTTGCCAAATTTATCGATCCTCGATTTTCTTCGAGTTTCTGGCGGCGGGTTACGAATAAATAAAGGACGGTACCGATGAGTAATATTTTGATTATGGGCGCGACCTCGGCAATCGCGCAGGAAACAGCTAAGCTTTATGCCAATTCTGGAAACAAATTCTTTCTGGTCGCCCTGGAAGATGATTTACTTCGCACGGTTGCCGATGACCTATCGGTCAGGGGCGCGGGAGCGGTCGAGTACAGAACGCTGGATGTTTTGAACTATGATAAGCATGAAGATATCATCAATGCGGCCTGGGAAAATCTGGGCGAAGTAGATATAGTGTTGATCGCTCACGGCGTTCTGGGGAAACAACATGAAGATGAAAACGACTTCAAGAAAATCGAGTTCATTCTGAATGTCAATTTCATGAGCTGCATTTCAATTTTAACCATTATGGCCGGGAAATTTGAAAAACAAAAAACGGGATCAATCGCCGTTATATCTTCCGTCGCCGGGGACAGGGGCAGAAAAAATAATTATGTTTATGGCGCCTCGAAAGGCGGCTTGTCGATTTTTCTGGATGGTCTGCGGGGCCGCCTGGCTCAATCCAACGTCAATGTGATTACAATCAAACCGGGCTTCGTTGACACGCCGATGACGCAGGAGTATGAAAAGGGTTTGCTCTGGAGCAAACCCGAAACGATTGCGAAATGTATTAAAGCGGCGATTGACAAAAGAAAAGGCGTCGCCTATGTGCCCAAATTCTGGTATTGGATAATGTTTATTATCAGGCATATCCCTGAGAAGATTTTTAAGAAATTGAATTTTTAATATTATTGGATGCTTAGGCGCAACTTTTAAAGACAGTGGACGTCAAGATTATTATGGCAATGGCAGGAAAAGCAATTTCAGTAAATGAATTATCCAAATGCTTTAAGGGTGGCCTCAAAGGTCAGGAAGTATTAGCTCTGTCGGGCGTTAGTTTCGATGTAGAAACGGGGCAGGTTTTCGGGCTTCTGGGACCCAACGGAGCCGGTAAAACGACAATGGTCAAAATTCTTATCGGCGCGTTGAATCTCACCAGCGGCTCGGCAACCGTTAACGGCCTTCCCATAAATAATTCCGCCGCGCGATCCAAAATCGGATTCCTGCCCGAAAACCACAGATTTCCCGCCTACTTGACGGGAATCCAGATGCTACTAGTTTTCGGAGGGATGGCCGGTCTCTCATCTAACGTTATTAAGACAAGATCGCTTGCGCTTCTTGAACTGGTCGGCATGTCCCGCTGGGGAAATACTCGAATTAAAAAATATTCTAAAGGAATGATGCAACGGCTGGGATTGGCGCAGGCGCTTCTTAACGATCCCGATATATTATTTCTCGATGAACCGACCGACGGCGTTGACCCGATTGGCAGGCGCGAAATTCGCGATATCCTTCGCGAACAAAAAGCAAAGGGCAAAACCATTTTCTTGAATTCTCATCTTCTCGCTGAAGTAGAATCGGTGTGCGACAAAGTGGCCATTCTGGATAAAGGCAAACTTATTGCCTTTGGACCAATCAATGAACTTATAAAAAAGCGCCCGCAGTATAAAATCGAAACGGTGAATTTATCCCATGACGTATCGGAAACATTCAAGACAAAATTTCCAGACGCGCATCTTAAGGAAAACTCGATTATTATCGAACTTGAAGAAATGCGGCTGATAAATTCTATAATCGATCTATTAAGACAACTCGAGGTCGAAATTATCTCGGTCACCCCGCAAAAAATATCGCTCGAGGACAGCTTTATGCAGCTCGTTTCCCGGGAGGATCGCCATGCCTAAGTTCCTGGCGATACTGCATGATTCGTTCCTCGAAATTAAGGTCCGCAAAATTTTCTATCTCTATTGGATTGTGGCTCTGATAAATATTTTTATTATCGCCCTTCTTCCCGATCTGCAGATCAATGGCACTAATATCATGGATTCGGATATTATTCCCCCGGAATTCCTCAATGAAGCTCTAAGCCATTATTTTGGACGCTTCTTCGGCTTTTTCATGCTATTGATGGTTTTCGGTACCGCCGGACTTTTGCCTTCGTTTCTTTCCAAAGGACGAGTCGAGCTGGCCCTGTCCAAACCGATAAATCGATATAATCTGTTAATCATGAAATTCTTCGCGGTCTTTTTGATTCAATTCGTCGTACTGGCGATTGTATCAATTCTAATCTGGCTGACGATTGTTATTAGAATAGGAACCTATCCGAGCGGTTTTTTCTTTGGTCTGCTATACGCCGCGCTTCAATTCCTGATAATTTATAGTATCGTGTTCTTTCTCGGTCTCTGGTCGAATTCGGCCGGAATCGCCATCATGGGATATTTTATGTTATATTTCGCGGGACAATTGCTGTCTATCCGTGAAGGTATTTATGCGTTTCTAAATAATCAGACCTGGGAAAACATTTTAGATACGGCCTACCATATATTGGCCAAAATTTCCGAAATATCCGACAATTACGTTTCAATCATGTCCCAGCATGGTCGCATAGATTATTATCCGGTCTGGTCATCCTTGCTCTTTGGGGCGTCGTTGTTATTAATCGGTATGCTGATTTTCAAACGCCGCGATTATTAATAATCTTTATTTCCTCGACGTACAAAGCTTCACTTGATAATTTATTCCCCGACGTATATATTCCCTGATTAATGTTAATTTTCGTTCAAAAGGAGAATATCTATGATCCCGTTGGATTACCTGAAAGAACAAGAATCTAATTCTTTGGAACAATTAAAAGAGCTTCTGCGGATACCGAGCGTCAGCGCTCAGTCAGCTTACAACGATGATATGATAAAATGCGCCGAATGGGTTGCAGGATATATGAATGATATCGGCATCAAATCTGAAATCATGGAAACCGGCGGGCATCCGGTGGTTTATGGCGAGCATTGTCAGGCTGACGGCGCGCCGACCGTTTTAATATACGGGCATTACGATGTTCAACCTCCCGAACCTTTGGATCTCTGGCATTCCGGTCCGTTTGATCCGATCGAAAAAGACGGTTATCTTTGCGCCCGAGGCTCGACCGATGACAAAGGACAATTGTTTACACATTTTAAGGGAGTGGAATCATATCTCAAAACTGTTGGTTCTCTTCCCATGAATGTGAAGTTTTTGATTGAAGGTGAAGAAGAAGTCGCCTCGGAAAATCTTCCGGTGTTTGTCGAAAAATATAAAGATAAACTCAAAGCCGATATAGTATTGGTTTCCGACAGCGCCCAGTATGGAATTGGTATGCCGGCTATAACTTTTGGGTTGCGCGGAATAGCCTTTGTTGAAGTCAAAATTATCGGGCCGGACAAAGACCTGCATTCAGGCGGTTACGGAGGAGCCATCGCCAATCCGATTCATATGCTGGCCCAAATAATAGCGCAGCTTCATGACGATAACGGTAAAATAATGATTGACGGTTTTTATGATGATACCTATACCATGAGTGATTGGGAAAAAGCTGAATTCGATAAACTTCCATTTGATGAAAACGACTATAAGGCCTCGACCGGCGTCAATAAACTCTGGGGCGAAAAAGAATTCACAATTCTGGAACGAAATTGGGTGCGCCCGACTCTCGATTGTAACGGCATAACTGGTGGGTATCAGGGAGAAGGGGCCAAAACAATCATTCCTTCGTGGGCATCAACCAAAATAACCATGCGTTTGGTACCGGATATGGAGCCGGATGACATATGCGATAAAATTGAGACTTATTTAATGAAAATTTGTCCCGACACGGCTAAACTTGAAATAGTCAAACATGGCGGCGGCCGTCCGGTTCAGGTTCCGACCGAAGGCCCCTGGCTCGATGCCGCGGCTCGAGCCATAAAGACCGGTTTTGGAAAAGAACCCTTCTTTACCAAAGAGGGCGGATCGATTCCAATCGTGGAAACATTCAAAACCGTTTTGGGGCTTGAAACGCTGCTCGTCGGTTTCGGGCAAAAGGATGACAATGCCCATTCACCCAATGAGAGATTCAGGATATCTGATTTTCATTTAGGATGCCGTACTTCCGCGGCTCTGCTTGAAGAATTAGCGAAAGTTAAGGTTTAATATTATGGATTTTGAACTACATGACAAAGTAGCTCTGGTAGCGGGGGCGTCAGCCGGATTAGGTTTCGCTGCCGCGAAAACATTATTTGAAGAAGGCGCCCGTCTTGCTATCTGTTCCAGCAATCAGGAACGAATCGATAAAGCGGCGATATCGCTCTCCAAAGACACTAATAAAGTTCTACCGATTATGTGTGATCTTTCCAAGGAAAGTCAGATTAAGACTTTGATTGATAGGACAGAAGCGCATTTTGGCAAAATAGATATTCTCGTCACGAATTGTGGAGGACCTCCCCTGGGGACTCATGAAAACCTGACCGAAAAGGAATGGGAATTGGCTTATAACTTGACGTTTATGTCAACCATTCGATTGATCCAGAGTGTCCTGCCGGGAATGAAAGAACGAAAATTCGGCCGTATTATCCTTATCACATCAATGGCCGCCAAACAACCGGTTCCCAATCTGATGCTTTCAAACTCGTACCGGGCAGGATTACTCGGTTTTGCAAAAACTCTCTCATTGGAAATTGCAGAAAACGGCATAACGGTCAATACCGTCCTTCCCGGATATACCGCCACTGATCGACTCGATTATTTTGCCAAAGAGATAAATGAACAGACCGGCAAATCTCGGGAAGAAATATATAATAGCTGGCAACAAACCGTTCCAGTCAAGCGGCTGGGCAAACCGGAAGAGTTAGGCGCTTTGATAACATTTTTGGCTTCTCAGCAGGCGGCCTATATTACCGGGACTGCCATTGCCGCCGACGGCGGTCGATCGGCAGGGATAATCTGAATATATCGAGATCTTTCGGCAGTCCGTCGCTATCGCTGCTTCTGGCAATAGCGCTGGTGCACCAGACTATTATGGGTGGTACTTTCATTGCCGCCCGATATGTTTTACTTCAAACCGATCCGCTGGCGGTGGCTTTTTTCCGCTATTGTATTTCGGCTACGATATTGTGTTCAATCGCGATTCGTATAAGTAAAAACGGGAAATCCATTCCTATAACTTCTGCCGATAAGAAAAAAATTATCATCCTCGGCCTGGTAATAATCATGCTCAATCAAACTTTGTATCTTGTTGGGCAAAAATTCACAACCGCGGCCCACGGCGGTATTCTATTCGCGACGACTCCGGTCTTCGTCTATTTGATGGCCATGCGGCATCTGGGTGAAAAATGGTCGCTCAAAAAAGGACTGGGTATTTTGCTAACTGTCGCCGGCGCGGCGTTAATCTTTGGAGAAGATATTATTGATTTCAGCGATAATATACTCCTTGGCAATATCATCATATTAATCGCCGTGGTCGCATGGGGATATTATACCGTCTATGGAAAACCATTGGTCCAAAAATACGGAGCCTTTCGAATTACCGCTTATTCGATCGGAGCCGGAGCAATTATCTATTTCCCGATCGGAATCTGGCGTGCTGTCACAGCCGATCTATCAAACATCGACGCTTACGGTTGGTGGGGACTGTTGTACATTTCAATTATGACTTCGGTAATCGGTTATAGTATCTGGTACTGGTTTTTAAAGTACATGGAGGCCAGCCGGGCGGCTGTTCTCGTCAATATTCAACCGATAATCGCCGCGATATTGGGTTATTATATTCTGGGAGAATCAATCAGCGGATTATTTATTCTCGGTGGTATGATAATTATCGCAGGTGTGACAGTTACGCAATTAGTCAAATGAGCGATCCGGATTGAATCCGAACCGCTCATTTTTACATAATTATTAAATACCTTTGCTTCTGAGTGCCGAAGCTGAAAATGATTTCTCGAGCTTTTTGTCAACAAATATCCCGTTCTTGCGGAATAGCTTTCCGTCAAGATAAATTTCTCCGCCGCCGTACTCCTTGCGGTGAATCTGGACTAAATCCCAATGAATGGCGGATTTGTTGCCGTTGGGAGCTTCATCGTAACATTGTCCGGGAGTGAAGTGGAATGAACCCGCAATTTTCTCGTCGAAGAGGGTGTCTTTCATCGGATGCAGTATAAACGGATTGACGCCGATTGCAAACTCACCAATATAGCGAGCACCTTTATCGGTATCCAGAATCTCATTGAGCTTTTTGGTATGATTGTCGCATTCGGCATGGACAATCTTTCCGTTTCTGAACTCAAATTTAATATTCTCAAAAGTTATCCCCTCGGTCAATGACGGTGTGTTATAGGTAATATAACCATTGACGCTGTCTTTGACCGGAGCGGTATAAACCTCGCCGTCCGGAATATTGCGCTCGCCATCGCACTTAACAACCCCAATACCTTTAATCGAAAAATTCAAATCGGTTCCGGGTGCGACAATGCGAACCATATTCGTTTTACGAAGCTTATTCACCAGGGGAGTCATCGCTTTCGACATCCTGGCGTAATCCAGGCAACAGACATCAAAGTAGAATTTTTCAAAAGTCTCCTGACTGGTTTCGGCCAATTGTGCCATGGCATTATTGGGATATCGCAGAACGCACCAACGAGTTCTTTTGACCCGTTGCTCGAGATGCACCGGCTTATAATAATGCATTTTATTCATGTTCATTTGTTTTCCCGGAACGTCAGCCAGATCAAACGGATTGTCCGAACCGCGCAGGCCCAAATAGGCGTCGAATTCCTTCATTAGTTTAAGATGAAGTTTTCCGAATGCTGTAAATTGATTTTCGGACGCGCCCATTATCCAGTTTCTCTGGAGGGATTCATCATTATAATACCAAAACGGTATGGCGCCGATTTTAGTCGTTTCCTTAATCAATTCTTTTGCGAGTTCAAGAGTTTCCTTACCCTTGACTTCAATCATTATCTTTTCGCCTTTTTTAAGCTTGCATGAATAATGGATTAGGCTTTTGGCGAGAATTTCATTGCGTTTATCTTTCATTATGTACCTCTGTTGTTGATTTTAGGCTCAATAATAGTAGATTATCGGGATGAAGGCAACTTATATCCCCAAATATCTCAATGAATCTATGGATGCGACGTAATAAATTCAGAGAAAGCGAGGCGTTATGAAGTACATCAACCTTCTGTTATTGTGCTTGTTTATTCTTGGAGGTATATCCATGGCTCAACGGGACGTGAAAACGGAAATGGTCAATGGACACACCATGTATATTGTATTGGAAAAAGGCATGATCCCCGGCATTTATAATCCCGAATACATATCTCAGGAGCAGGCAAAGGAGTTTTATTTTGATAACGAACCTGTTATGATAGTCAGTTCGGGAGATGAAACTCATGCCTATTCCATTTGGCATCTTGACCATCATGAAATCGTCAACGATCGCATCGCCGGAAAGGCAATCACCGCTACCTGGTGACCGCTCTGCTACACCGGCATAGTTTATGCCGCAGAGATCGATGGGAAAACTCTAACGTTTGAAGCCTCCGGACGATTATGGCGAGACGCTCTTGTCATGGAAGACGATCAAACCGGTTCGCTCTGGTCGCAGATAACCGGGGAATGCATTAAAGGGGAGATGCAAGGTAAAAAGCTAACCCTTTTTCCCTCCGGTATGACAATTTTCAAATCCGCGCTTGAAATACCCGGAATTGAATTTTTGAAAAAGCCGGAAAGAGGCGGCGACAAATCTGTTTATGAAAAGTACTTCGTGGATAATAATAAAATCGGAATTTTCGGCAATACTTTTGATGACTCAACTTTCGCGTCCAAAGATATTATTTACGGCCTGCAATCAAGCACCGCAAGACTGGCCGTCAAAAGCGAGTATCTTAATGAAAAACGCGTTATTATTGCCACTCTCGGAGATCAGAAGATTATGCTTATAGGGGGAGAAGATAATACCGTCGCGGGATACAAAATTCCGGATCATCTCAAGGATTTAGCCGTTTCATTCCCGGATCGGAATACAACGATATTACAAACCGGCGATGAAAATTTTGGTGAATTGAAATTTGATAGGATAATTCAAGTATCCGGGAAAAAACTGGATAGCCATCCGGTTATTACTGCTTTTTGGTTTGCCTGGAAATCGTTTTTCCCGTCAACTGACGTATATACGCCATAAAATTAAAAGCCGCAGTTCGAATCGAATCGAACCGCGGCCTTTTTCTGTCAAACCCTTCTCATTTACTTAGACGCAAATTGCCGCCTTAAGGTTGCGTTTTTAATTTATGTTTTGAAAATTCCATAAAAAACTGTTCGCCCTCAAGGTGTTAATATGCATATTCTTATCAGGAATTGTATGGTTGGGCATAAAAAAAGCCGATAAAATACCGGCTTTTTTTAATTATTCTCAAATAGCTATTTCATAATAACCAGTTTTCCAATCTGATCTCCCATATCCGATTCCACATGCCAAAAGTAAATGCCGGTGACAACCGTTTGCGTATTGCGGCTGATGACATCCCATACTTCATGCTGAGTTCCCGGACCGCCTTCGGGGTGATAATGCTCTATTTCCTTAATCAGATCACCATCTATTGAATATATCCGAATCGTACAGATTTTTGGTAAATTAGAAAAATTAATTACCCTTGTCCTTTCGGCGGATTTGGTCCTGTCACGATTTTCATAACCGGCGGCGGCGTAACCACCGTCAATACGATACGGATTTGGATAGACCGAAACATTCAGCGAGTTTTCCTCAACTTCTTCGCTGGAGGGAAGCGGGAAATCCTCGACGGCGTTTACCAGCGGCGATGATTCCAGGGCTCCCAGATCAAAACTCAAAGAACCATAATCAAAAGCGGTGACAGAAAAATGATAAGGGATGGAAGGCTGTAAATTCCTAATCACATACTCATATTCATAATATCTCATCCCGCCTTCATCGGTAGTGTCAGTCGGATCGCTTTTCGATGCATTGGGGTAAACCCGGTGAATAAGATTGGGATTGGACAAATCCGATTGATTCCAGTCCTGGGGGACAAAATACATAAATTGATTTCTGGTCGGATCGACAAAGTATTTGGACTCGTCATAGTAATCCAAAGGTTCAAAGCCCTGGCCATATAGCTTTTCCAGATAATCGCGAGTGAAGACAGGAGGATCCTCCTCCTCCTCCGATCGCTCCCAGCTCTGACGAAGTTCGCTATATATAAATTTCTTATAGTCATCCACATCAAAAGAAGTCAATAATACAAAATCGGATTCCTGGTCAGTAAGAGAATAATAAACGCGATATCCCTCAAAATCCTTTTTGCCCGAAAAAACATCAATCGAATTTTCGCTGCGCTGTCCATTCCATCGAATAGTAACTTCTCCCTTGCCCGCTATGACTTTAATCTCCGGAGGGGGCGGCGGTGCCGCTCCGCGAAAATCGGGAACCCCGTCTCCTGCATAATACACCTTCCGGCAGTCGGGCAGCATGCTATCAGGAGGCATCTCATCTTCGGTAAAATAAATGATCGAATCGGTTCCCGCGCATGACCAGTTATAACGGCCCGAATCCAGGTCTCCATCGGTATCGTATCCGGGATTGTCAAATACCCACGCCGCCCACCGGGCATTTTTCCCGAAGTCATCAAAACTGAGTGTATTATAGAAGGCATCCGGATTATAGGCGTCAAAATATTCCGCGAAATTATCAGGCGATTGATGAACCTCATCACCCGCAAGATAAGCGAGAGTCACCGGTAATGTGTCACCCGGATTGATGTCGAAAGGCCCAAATGATAGCAGATATCGCGTGTCAAAACCGTCCGCAAAATCAATAGCCTGACCGGGTCGCGGAGGAGGAAGATATCCTTCTCCGCTGTGATTTACGGCAGAAAATAGTTGATCATAGTCAAATTCAGGTTGTGACATCACATAATATTTGTTTTTATCTCCAGTCGGCGTACCCACGTGACCGCCGCCTCCAAAATCTCTGAATGGATTGTCGTCAGTTCCGGCCATACGCGGCCCAAAATCAAGCGTCGCAACCCCATTCGAAATCCACCAGTTAAAGCTATAGTTTAGATCAATATTGGGCGAACGAACCACTCTTGTTCCGGTAGCGGCGATTAGTGACCTGAAATCCCAAACCAAGTTACCGCCCGACCTGATCGGATTGCCGTCATTATCCGCGATCCAGGCTATGTTGACCGTATCCAGATCAAATCCAAATCCCGGTGGCATGGCAACCGTATCACGAAAACCGCAAATATCGTCGATGTGTCCGGCCTGTTCGGAAAGATGGATAACATCGGCATCAATATAAACAGCGATATACATTTCCCGAATGGGAAAAATACCGATATTGGTAATCTGATAATCAAATAGAATGAAATCCTCAGCGTAATCATAACTCCAGGCATAACTGCTTTGCTTGACAGCAATATTTAACGGAACATGCGGTCGGTTTTCATAAGGATCCGCGCCCGGCAGGCGAATATTTGTATCGGTAAAAGTACAAATAAAATCCTGCTCGGAAACAGCGTCAATATGATATTCATTTCTGGAGGAAAGATTTGATCGCGCGATAATTGCTCCGGAAGGTCCCGGATCGGGGAGTAATTCGCGCATACCTCGTACCCAGCCGTCGGAACCGGTTGAAACCAACGTATCACGGCCAACAATGGCTCCAATCCAAAGAGCTCCGGCGTAGAGATACTCAAGATCGGAATTAATTGGAAATTCTGCGTTGGGGCAGGGCTCGCCGTCGCATAAAAAACCGTCATCGCCAATTCCAAAAGTCCCATAATTGGTAATGGTCATTCCAAGCTTGCCAATATTATGATAAGCGTATTGTGTGTTTGGATTTTCGACGGTTGGCCTTAAGGCAGGATTACTATTAAATCCTGGCTGGGGACCGAATTCTGCCCGGCCAAATACCATACTTGTCGAATAAATTGTGAGGAAGATAGCAAAAAGAAAACTTGAAGTAGTATTTTTTTGTAGCATCTGTCACACACCTTTTCAATAATAAGAAATTGAGCGCTAGCCTAAAGCTCATTTATTGCGCATCAACAATCTAATACTTGATTATTGTCGAATCAAGCTGTTTTTGACCGCATTTCGCGCACTTTAACTCGAATACGATATTAAGGATGGATCGTTAAAATGACCTAAATAAAAAAAACCAACCCCGCAGGGCTGGTTTTACTAATTAGTTATGCCTTATTATTTATTTCATGATGACCAGTTTTCCGATCTGATCCCCCATATCCGATTCCACATGCCACAAGTAAATGCCGGTGACAACCGCTTGTGTATTTCTGCTGATAACATCCCAGGTTTCATGCTGTGAGCCGGGACCTCCATCAGGATAGTAGTGATCAAATTGCTTAATTAAATCACCATCAATGGAATAAATCCTGATTTTACACAATTTTGGCAGGTTTGCAAAGTTAATGACGCGAGTGCGCTCGGCAGATTTGGTTCGGTCACGGTTTTCATATCCGGATGCGGCATATCCTCCATCGATCCGGTAAGGATTGGGATAAACAATTACATCCATGCCTTCCTTCTCAACTTCCTCTGCGGATGTTAACGCGAAATCCTGAACGGCATTAACCAGCGGAGATGATTCCAGAGCTCCCAAATCAACCTTCAAAGAACCATAATCAAACGCTGTAACCGAGAAATAGTAAGGTACTGATGGCTGAAGATTGTCAATTACATATTCGTATTCATAATATCTAAGCCATCCCTCATCTGTAGTATCCGACTGATCATCCCTGGAAGAGTTGGGATATATTCGATGTATCAAGTCAGGATTGGATAAATCCGATTGATTCCAGTCCTGAGGGGCGAAATACATAAATTGATTAGTGGTCGGATCTTCAAAGCGGTTGGATTCGTCAAAGTAATCTAAAGGCTCAAATCCCCGCCCATAGAGCGTTTCCAAGCTATCGCGAGTAAAAGGAACACTCGTTTGCTCCCAGACCTGAAGAATTTCGTTATATTCAAATCGTTTGTAGTCATCAACATCAAATGAAGTTAACAGGACGAAATCAGACACGCGGTCAGAAAGTGAATAATATACTCTAAATCCCTCGAAGTCCTTTTTCCCGGAAAATACATCGATAGAGTTCTGAGACATTTCTCCGTTCCAGCGCAATGTAATCTTTCCGTGTTCAGGAATAGCTGTAATCACAGGGGGCGGCGGCGGAGCGGCGCCTCTGAAGTCAGGAACGCCATCTCCTTTATAATATATTTTTGTACACCTGGGCAAGAGAGAGTCATCAGGAGTTTCATCTTCGGGAAAATATAATGTTGAATCAGTACCCTGGCACGACCAATTATATCTTCCTGAATCCAAATCGCCATCGGTATCATAACCGGGATTATCAAAGACCCAGTCGGCCCAGCGGGCGTTTTTCCCAAAATCGCTAAAATCCAACGTATTAGAAAAAACCTCGGGATTATATGCGTCGAAATGCAGTCCAAAATCCGCGGGCTCCGAATGAAGACTATCGCCCGCCAAATATGCCAGCGTTACCGGTAAAGTATCTCCAGATGCGACATCAAAAGGTCCAAACGAAAGCAGATAACGAGTATCAAATCCATCTGCGATATTAATCGCCAGACTGGGCTGTGGCGGAGGCAAAAATCCCTCGTCAGGTTTGCTCACAGCGCTATACAATTGATCGTAATCAAATTCCTCATGGCTCATAACATGATATTTTACCCGGTCGCCATTAGGGGTGCCGAGATGCGGTCCAAATATATAAAATGGATCATCGTCAGTCCCAGCCATACGAGGACCAAAATCAAGCGCCGGATCCCCATTTGAAACCCACCAGTTAAAACCGTATTTTAAATCTTCATTAGGAGTTCGGATAACTCTTGTTCCCGTTGCCGCGACCGGAGATCTGAAATCCCACACCAACTGTCCGCCTGATCGAACCGGGTCACCATCGTTATCGGCGATATAGGCAATATTGACCGTATCCAGATCAAATCCAAATCCTGGCGCCATATCAACTGTCCGACGAAATCCGCAAATGTCATCAGTGTGGCCGTTTTGTTGGTTTGCAGCATGCCAAACGTCAGCATCAACATAAACAGCTATATAAAGGTCAGAAATCGGGAATATTCCCATATTGGCTATTTTATAGTCGAAAAGAACGAAATCTTCGGCATAATCATAACTCCAGGCGTACGTTGATTGCGTAATCGACACATTCAATGGAATATGCGGCCTATTATCATTTCCATCTACTCCGGCTTGATCAACATTAGTATCTGTGAAAACACAAATATAATCCTGTTCCGAAACCGCGTCAGGGCTATAGTCGGAGCGCGACGGAATATTCGATCGAAATTGGATAGCACCGGCATCACCGGGATCAGGCAATAATTCCGTAACTTGTTGAGCCCAGCCATCAGCCCCAATAGAAACCAAAGTGTCTCGTCCGACAACCGCTCCAATCCAAAAAGAGGCCGTAAATAAATACTCAATATCCGAGTTGATAGGATATTCCGCGGAAGGGCATATTTCTCCATCGCAAGTACCGCTTACATAACCGGTACCAAAAGTCCCAAAGTTAGTTATCGTCATGGCCAATTTGCCAATATTATGCACCACGAATTGCTTATTCGGCAAATCGACATTTGGTCTGGGTGACATGATTCCGGGATTTTCATTCAAATCATAAAGCGCTCTGGAATTACCGACGCTTATTAAACCAAGGGAAATAAAAAGTATTATTCCCAATACCGCAAGAAAGTTTCGCTGTCGCATACTAATCCCTCAATATAGAAGTGACAATAATTTTCATACCTCTCAATATAATGACGCATTTGGCTGTCATTTTGTAAAACAGAAACTTATAATAATTATTTATCCTTTGACAGGCAAGTGCCAAACGTAATTTTTTTACAAATTTCTGATATAAATCTTACTCGCTTTATCCCTGATTTGACGGTATAATAGCAACCTGGAGGAAGACATCACTCTTGAAAATGTTTGCAAAATTTTACGGATTTGATTCCCGTGTCTATATTCTTGGGGTAGGGTGGTTCGTCACATCGGCCGGATTTGCCATGGTCATTCCCTTTATGACCATTTATTTCTTTCAGGAACTCCATATGTCAATGGGGGCGATAGGCTTATTTTTTGGGTTTTCCGCGATTCTCAGAACATTGCCTCAGCCCGTGGCAGGTGAGTTGTCGGATCGGTTGGGTCGAGTCCCGCTTATGGCCTGGTCGCAAATATTGCGTTCCTTCACTTTTGCAGGGGTTGCAATCGCGATCGCTATGGGCAAAGGATTTTGGGTTATCGGCTCAATAATCGGTCTTAACTACATTTTGGGTGCTTTCGTACATCCCGCGGCCAACGCCATGGTCGCCGACCTGGTTAAAAAAGAACAACGGATTTCGGCTTACGCTTTTTTGCGAATTGGCGGTAACCTGGGTTGGGCCATCGGTCCGGCGGCCGGAGGATTTATCGCGCAAAAATCGTATGCGACTCTATTTTTATGCTCCGGAGTTATGGCGCTTTTATCCGGTCTGTTTTTTATGGTATTTTTGCGAGATGTCCCTATTCAGTCCCGATCCCGGCAATCCGATTTTAATTTGAAAGACATATTTAATATCAGCAAGGATAAAAAGCTTTTTGAATATTGCGTCATATCCCTAATTCTTTTTCTCGCGGTGGCCCAGTTAATTGCCGCCCTATCCGTTTACAGCACGGATACAATCGGTATTACCAAACAGGATTTGGGAATTCTTTATTTAATTAACGGAGCCATGGTAGTTTTCCTCCAATATCCTATTTCAGATGCGTTAAAAAAGTTTCGCTTAACGAGGCAATTAGCCCTGGGGGCCTGGATATATACGATCGGATATTTTAGTGTCGGATTCGCGACCAGCTTTATATGCCTGATTATATGCATGGTTGTGATAACTCTGGCCGAAATTATTGTCTCACCGCCCTCGGTAACCATCGTAGCTAATTTGTCGTCTCCCGGATATTATGGAAGATACATGGGCATATTCGGCATGTTCCAAACATTAGGCTGGTCATTGGGGCCCACCCTGGGAGGATTTCTACTCGATGCCTTTACATACAATCAGACCTACATGTGGATTGTTATTTCATGCTTCTCGGCTTCTGCGGGAATTCTCTATATGAAATTTGAAAGAAAAATTTCGGCCTCAGTAAATAATGGTTCGAAAGCCGAAAAAGGAAGCGTAGCAAGTGCCTGAAGTAAGCAGCGTAAAAAAATGCTCGGTTTTCCTTCTATATACTGAAATTGGAAGAGGACATCCGACATATCTTGACGGCATTATCGAAATACTTGAAACAAAATACCCGGATATAAAATACCATAGAACCGATGTATTCACGCTTTCATCGGGAATGTCTTTATTATTCTGGAAAATAATTCGCACAATCTATTACCTGGGGGCCCGAGGAGGAATTATTTCAAGAATATATAACATGCTAAGAAATAACTTAAAGCCGGGAAAGGGAAATACTTTTTTATCACGGATTTTGGGCAAAAAAATAATTGAACGTCTTAAAGATTTTTCAGGATTAGTAATCGTTGCTCATCCTATCCTCGCTCAGATTCTCAGCCCTCGATTTAATGTTGTTTACCAACACGGTGAATTAGTCGTTCCCGATGAAGCCATCGTTAAAAACTGCCGGAAAATAATTGTCCCGTTACAATTTACCGCAGATAAATTCACAAACGCCGGAGTTCGATCAAATAATATTACCATCGTCGGGCAATGTATTGAAAACAGACTAATTTCCTGTTTAAGGACTACAATTGAATCGCGCCTGGAAAGATTAAGAAATACAAATAAATTTCACGCCGCGATATTCTCCTCCGGGGCGCATCCGTCAGCGCACATTAATAAGATCATCCTAATTGCAGAGTCATTATTAAATCATGGCCACGATGTCATAATTTTCACTGGAAATTCAAGAAAATTCAGGTACAGACTGGCAAATCATTTCAAACGCGCGGATATTGAATTCTCAGATTCCTTAAATATAGAATCAAACCTGAAGATATTATACAGCGAAAATAGAGACATTGAAAACGAAACTACAGCCAGGATGTTTCCTCATATTGATTTTTTCGTTGCTCCCGCGCACGAAAGGACTAATTGGGGGACAGGCCTTGGAATCCCTCACTTTATCCTTTGCCCACACTACGGATCATTTGCCCCACTGAATGCCGAATTCGCGCTTGAACAAGGAGTTGCTTATGAAATTAAGGATAATGTTACTGCTCGGAATTTCAATCAATTAGTTAACGATTTCAGAAATAATAGTGATTTGGAGAGAATGATAAATAATGGATTGGGGAGATATGAAAATTCAGGTTTTTCTCAAGCCGCTCGTATTATATCTTCAATGATTAAATCGCAGGATTTATAGATAAATATCATCTTGTTTCACCGGATGATTCCCATTATATTGGCCTGACAATTCAAAGTGTGTAATGAAAAAAGGGTGCATCCTTGAGTAATGCGACTTTTGTCAGGGGATTGATAACGGGAATCATTATTCCTCTTATACTCCTCAACCCCTGTCAATCCAAATCTAAATTTGAATATTCAGAGAATTCCAAACTCGCTTTTCTAAGACCATCCGCGGATGATTTTCCTAATTTTGGCATTGAAGTCCATAAAATAAATAAGCTCTGGCTCTCGATAACTAACTCCGGCATGTTCGGTACCGGATTCGCCGACACCTATATTGATCCGGAGACGGGCCGTCCTGCCCCGTCGTGCGAATATCCGGCCGGCTCCGATATTACTTATTTATATATTGCGGCAATATGGGCGGGGGCAATTGTCGGGCGAGACACTCTGGTCTCGGTCGGCTCCGATGGAAATTATGACGTTAATGAATTCTGGCCCGATGCCGGTGAACGGGGAGCCTTTATTCGTCGCAGCAATATGCGTACCTCGCATGAATATTTGCCAGACGCCGTTTCAGAGCAAGACTTTATCTGTGTTTTCACTGATACCAATACCAGCGGAAGTTTGACCGGCGAAGACCCGGTTGATAATAGGCCTCATATTCCTTTGGGTCTGGAAGTAACCCAGCGCGGTTACGCCTGGAGTTACGATTATGCTGAGGACTTCATTATTCTCGATTATTCCATTCGGAATATAAACCGATTCCCGTTAAAAGAGCTTTACCTGGGCTTATATGTCGATGCCGATGTATATCACGCTTCTCATCAAGGCGGATATGAAGATGATATATGCGGATACCTGCATTCGATTCCCTCGTTCAATCCTCCCGGTTTTGAAGATACCGTGAGGATAGCCTGGAATGCCGATAACGATGGCGATCCCAACATTGAAGCCGGATTTATTTTCGACTTCACTTCAGCCACCAGCGTTACCGGTACCTCACTACTCAGAACTCCAAACTCTGATTTAAGATTTTCTTTTAATTGGTGGATTGCTCATCCCGAACCCTCACTCGATTGGGGACCTCGGTTAGCCGGTTCGGAAGAACGACCTTTTCGAGATTTCGGAACCGGAATGGGACGGCCTTCCGGAGATCTAAATAAATATCATGTCATGTCAAACGATGAATTTGATTATGACCAATTTGAATCTGCCGTCAATCATTCCGCGGAGGGATGGTTGGGGCCGCCTCAATACTCAACCGATTTTGCCGACGGTTATGATAATCGTTATTTATTTTCCTTTGGACCTTTTGATATTCAGCCCGGAGATACACTGCCGATTACTCTGGCCTACGTAGCCGGTGAGAACTTTCATGTACGGGCCAGGGATTTTTCTGATACCTGGGATCCCTATAATCCATACGCCTACATGGAAAGACTTGATTTATCGGATATCGGACGAAACGCAATGTGGGCCAATTGGATATTTGATAATCCCGGTGTTGATACCGACGGTGACGGCGACTCGGGCAGCGTTCGCTGGGTTATCGATTCGTTAACGATGGATTCAGCCGCCTATTTTTATACCGGGGATGGGATTCCCGATTTTTGCGGCGCCGCTCCGCCACCTCCGCCCAGGCTATACGTCACCTCCGAATATGGAAAACTTCGTATCCGCTGGAATGGCGAGATTTCGGAAACAAATGTCGATGTTTTCTCCGGCTTGAAAGATTTTGAAGGCTATCGGGTGTATTTTGGAGAAGATAATCGAGAAGCTGATTATGTGTTGGTGACTTCGTATGACCTCGAAAATTACAATATGTACACATGGGATACAAGATTACAGACCTGGAAACAATCCGATATTCCTCTATCACGGGAATCTATCTCGGCTTTATTGGGACCGGGATTCGATCCCAATCAGTACTTATCACCGGATAACTCTTATGCCAAAGATGGAAATTTTTTCTATTTTCGTGCGCAGGATTGGAATCAATCCTCATTATCAAAGCCGCGTGGCATAAGAAAGGTTTACGCCGATTCCGACCCGGATGATCCTTCTGACATAACTGAAAATGGTCATCACAGGTTCTACGAATATGAGTATGTTTTAGATAATCTGCAACCCTCGGTACCATATTACGTTTCGGTTACGGCTTTTGATTTTGGGAGCCGAAAAGCGGCCCTCTCGGCCATGGAATCAGCCCCGAATCTCAACGCGGTTCAAGCTTACGCTTTGCCGTCAGCGGAATTAGTTGAGGAGGAAGCGCTAAAGGTTCAGGTCTATCCAAATCCTTACCGGATTGACGGCGGGTATGCCTCGGCCGGATATGAAAATAGAGATCGCACCCGTTCCGCCGAACGTACCCGGGCTATCCACTTTATCAATTTGCCGAAAATTTGTACTATCAGGATATTTACTCTGGCTGGCGATCTGGTTAAGGAGATTAAACATTTTAAGCCCGATGGCGGCCCCAAAGCCCAGCACGAAACCTGGAATGTCATCTCGCGTAATACTCAAGCTATCACCACGGGAATATATATATATACCGTTTCATCGGAGATGGGAGAACAAATCGGAAAAATCGTTATCATGAAATAAATTATCTTTCGATCTTAAAAGGAGTTTTTATGACTTCAAAACTTTCTGCAATTCTTTTGTTGGGGCTGCTTATTATCATGGGAGCGACAGCATCGCTTGCCAAAAATGATGGGGGGATTTCCGAAAAATTCATTGACCAGTTGCAGGCGAAACCGATGACACAAACGGATAAAACAATCGGTAATATTCTGGCCAATAAAGACATCAAGGAATTTGCCGTCAATCGGGAAAAGATGATTGCCCATAATAATCATGTTAATCACAAAATAAAAACCAGCGATATAACAAGTCAGAAAAGCTCGGGAAGATGCTGGATATTTGCCGGAGTCAATGTCTTGCGCATCCAGGCTATGAAAAATCTAAAGGTTAAAGATTTAGAGTTTTCTCAAAATTATATCCATTTCTGGGATAAATTCGAGAAATCAAATTACTTCCTGCAAAGGATGATTGATTTGGCCGATCGCCCTATTGACGATCGCGAAATGGAAATGGTTATGCGCGATAATATTGGTGATGGTGGCTGGTGGAATTATTTTACGGCGCTGGTAAAAAAGTACGGTTTGGCGCCCAAGGAAATAATGCCGGAAACTCATAATAGCTCAGCAACCGGACGCATGAATGGATTCCTCAAACTTCTTGTTAAGGGATTTGGAATGGAATTGAGAAACATGGCCCGGGACGGTATATCAGAAAAAGATTTGTCGCAGAGAAAAGAAGAAATGCTCGCCGAAACTTATCGACTGCTGGTTTTGCATCTGGGCCAGCCCCCGACCGAATTTACCTGGCGCCATGAATTAGCCGATACCACCGTTGAAGGCACCGTAACGGAAACATATACTCCCAAGTCTTTCTTCAAAGCCGCCATCAGCGATGATCTTGATGATTTTGTGGCGTTGTTTAACTATCCCGGTAAGGACTTATATTTGAATTATAACATGACCCTGAGTCGAAATATGTATGATGAACCAGATCTGATGATTGTCAACGTGCCAATCGATACGATGAAAATGTATACGATGAAATCTATTCTTGATTCTATGCCGGTCTGGTTTGCGATGGATATCGGTCAGGAAAATTATAGCGACAAAGGCATCATGAGGCTGGGCATATACGATTACGAATCTATCCTGGGGCTCGAATTCAATCTGCCCAGAGAAGATTTGATGCATCTGGGATTAATCGGCTCAACCCATGCCATGGCTTTTATGGGAGTCGATACGGTCGATAATTTTCCAAGCAAATGGCTGGTTGAAAATAGCTGGGGTTCCAAGCGGGGAGACGACGGAAAATGGTACCTTTATGATGACTGGTTCGATCGCTATATGTATGGAGTTATCATTCACAAGCGGTATTTATCAAAAGATTTGCTCGATATCTCAAAATCGAAACCGATTATGCTGACGCCCTGGGATCCCATGGGAGAAGTCGTTAGAGAAAACAATTAAACACTTTATATCGAAAAAGGCGGCCCGCGGCCGCCTTTTTAATAGCGTCTATTTTGATTTACCATCGACTCAAAATGTCAGTCATTTAATATTGACAGATTGATTACTAATGTCTTAGTTTATTTGTGAATTCATGTGAAGCTGTGGTCTTTACCGGACGGACCGGGTTTTTAAACGCGGAGAATTGTGTGAGAATTGTTATCGTTGGCGGGGGAGTAGTCGGCTATAGCCTGGCTCGGCAATTGCTGCATGACAAGCATACCGTTATCTTGATCGAGCAGACACCTGATATTGCTGAACATATAGCGGAAAAAATGGACCTGCAGGTGTTGTCCGGATCGGGGTCTTCGCCCACTGTTCTTCAACAGGCCGGAATCGAAAATGCGGATATGGTTATAGCCGTCACGCCCGTTGACGAAATAAATATCTTAGTCTGCAGTATCGCCCGGCAATATGGAGTTACTCAGCGCATTGCCCGACTGCGCAACCGCGAATTTATATCTCCGGACCGGCATGTCAGCCTGATAGATTTGGGAGTTACTCAATTTATTTTCCCCGAGCAGGTCGTCGTCGATTCGATCCTTCAATATATAGATACCCCCGGAGCCCGGGAAGCCGTCAATTTTGAAGACGGCAATATATTTTTACGCGGTTACCAAATTGTGGCCGGGATGCCGATAGTGGGTAAATCGCTAATCGAACTTCGCGGCCTTATCGAACCGAATATCTTTCTTGTTGCTGCCGTGATTCGAGACGGCAAAGGTATTATTCCACCGGGTGAATTTGTCATAGAAGCTGGAGATAAGGTGTTTTCCCTATTCCCGCGCGAAGTCGCGCCCCGATTCATGGAATTGATATATGAATCCCCGGCTCCGGTGAAACGTGTCATCATAACCGGAAATAATTTATCCACAATGCAGCTGGCTTCGGCTATCCAGGAAAAAGTCCCCACCTTAATATTGGCCGATCCCGATAAAGAACATGCCGAATTAATGGCCGCCGAACTCAGTAAGACTGATGTGATTTTTGGCGATTGTACCGAGGCCGATACATTAAAGGAGATGGATATTAATCGGGCCGACTTTTTTATTGCCTCCTCCAATGAAGCCGATTATAATATGTTATCAGCCCTATTGGCCAAATCTGAGGGCGCCCGGGAAGTCATTGCCGTTTCCATGGATGAAAAACAGGATCACCTGTTTCATTCGATCGGGATTGATCATGTCATCAATCCGCGGGTAACGGCCGCGAAAGAAATCATGCAAATTATCAGCCGCGGTTATTTCGGTTCCGTTGTCCGGCTGGGCGACGCCGAGATTGAAGCGGTGGGTATGACTATCCCGGAAAATTCCAAAGTCGTCGGTATCCCTTTGAAAAAAGCCTGGAAAAAAATCCGAAAGGGCGCCATTATCGGTATTATTATTCGCGGCGACACCATGATTATCCCGGATGGTGAGACGGTTCTTGAAGGAAATGACCATATTATTACGATAGCTTACACCACATTGCTACCATCCATTCGCAAGCTATTTAAATCGACAAATTGATTATTGATTATGGACGGTAAAGCGGTAGCATACGCCATTGGCAAAATGATGCAGTTGATTGCGGTCATCCTCTGTGTCCCTTTTGGCATAGCGATATATGACCTGGAGGTAATAACCGCTTCTGCCGTCATTTCCAGCCCCGAGACTTTAGGCTTTGTCCTGGCGATTGTTATTTGCTTTATAACGGGAACCCTGATAGCCTGGTTTTGCCGAGCCCATCGAGATGAGCAGGGTATTCGGGAAGGCTATGCCATTGTGGCCTTCGGATGGATTGTTTTCGCATTCCTGGGATGCATTCCGTTCTTTCTGTATTTTGTTTCCATGAGCGGAGATTTCACACTGCCAAATTTATTAACCTGCTTTACCGATAGCTTCTTTGAAATCATGTCGGGATTTACAACTACCGGTGCGACCATATTAACCGACATCGAATCGATCCCGGATTCGTTACTATTCTGGAGAAGCCTGACTCATTGGCTGGGGGGGATGGGAATTATTACGTTAGCCCTGGCAATCTTTCCCGCCATGGGCGTTTCCGGTTATCAGATGTTCCGTGGCGAAATTCCCGGTCCTACTGCTGACCGTCTCAGGCCCCGACTGGCCCAAACCGCGGCGATACTCTGGGGAGTTTACGCGCTCCTTTCAGCCGCTGAAACAGCCTTACTATTATTGGGGGGAATGTCGCTTTTTGATTCCCTGTGTCATACTTTTGGAACCATGGCTACCGGTGGGTTTTCAACCAAAAACAGTTCCATTGCCGCCTATGGCTCAGCCTACTTTGAATGGATTATTATTATTTTCATGTATCTGGCCGGCGTTAATTTCCTGATACACTTCAATGTCCTGCGAGGCAAATGGCGTCAGGCCGTTATTAACCGCGAATTTTTATTTTATACCGGAATCATTATCTCTGTTGCCCTTCTGTTTTCGATTATTCTCTACGGTGGAGATGTAAAACCCGCACAACATTCGTATCAACATTTTAAATATGAGCAGGCTTCGTTTGAGGATTTTAATAATCACGTAATTGAAGAAAAATCAAAATACGCGGGAATTCATGATTGCGTCAGGATAAGTTTATTTCAGACCGTCGCCATTACGACAACAACAGGTTACGGAACGGCTGATTTTGACCTCTGGCCGGATATCGGAAGATTCTTATTATTGATTTTGATGTTCTTTGGAGGGTGCGCTGGCTCAACCGGCGGGGGCATGAAGCAGATTAGAATTTTGATACTTATCAAAACCGGCTGGAGAGAACTCAGGAAGCTGACATTACCGAAACTAATTGCGCCTCTACGCATGGGCGGTATTCTGATTGAAGAAAACAAAATTACGAATATAGCGTCGTTTTTTATCCTATTTATGATGCTCTTCGTCGCAAGCGCGTTTCTACTGACTTTTTACATCCCCGATTTAACAACCGCGATATCAGCCTCCGCCGCCTGCATCAATAATATCGGGCCGGGATTAGGAGGTGTCGGTTCCGCCGAAAATTATCAATGGATTCCCATTCCCGGAAAATGGATATTAATCGCCTGTATGCTCCTCGGCCGTCTTGAAATATTTACCGTCCTGATTGTCTTCAGACCCTCGTTCTGGAAATAATTGAGCCAAACCCGTTAATAAAAATTCTAACAGTTTCAATTGAACCTTTTCTTTGATTCGTTCGTCTATTATAATTAATATCCTTAACGCTTATCGCATTGATTAACGAATAGAAAGGTCATCATGAATTTCAAAACAAAACTTCCGGCAATTACGACAATAATTTTAATTCTCCTGTCAATAAACGTTTTCGCCGATAATTGGCTCGAAGGTTTACAGGAGGATGGAACCTATAATAATTTTATCGCCGAAACGGTTTATCTCGACGCCAAAGATAAGGCGGCAGGAGCTCGCTTGATTCATAAAAAATCAGGCTTTACAGTCGATTTATTTCAGATTCAATCGCAACCGCAAGCTTTCTTATGGGTCAACAGCGATCATTTTAATGACCAGGGAGAACCGCATTCCTGTGAACATTTACTTCTCGGAAAAGGAACTAAGGGCCGCTATGTCGCGTCCCTCGAAAACATGTCCCTGGGCCGCCGCACCGCCTGGACCGGACAAATCTATACCTGTTATCCTTTCAGCTCCGGCGGTGGATCTGACGCTTTTTATATGCTTTTCAAAGAAAAACTGGATGCCCTTTTAAATCCGACCTTTTCCGACGAGGAAATTCGCCGCGAGGTTTATAATATCGGAGTGGAAATCGACGAATCTACCGGCCAACTCTTTCTGGAAGAAAAAGGAACAATTCACGCCGAGATGATAAGCTATGATGAAAAATACTGGAATCATTTTTACGATGTCGTTAATGGCATGATTTATGGCGAATCACATCCCCTGGCCATTAGCGAAGGAGGTACTCCCGAGGCGATTCGAAATATGACCGCGGCCGATATGAGAACATTTCATGAAAAGTACTATCAGTTAAACAACATGGGAGCCGTGATTGCTTTTCCGGGAACGGTGTCCGCGGAAGAATTCCTGGAGCGTGTGAACGTCATCCTGAGTGATTTGGGTAGTGAATACTCCGAACCCGGAACCCGTCAAATTCAAAAGTTACCAAATCCGGAGCCCAATTTCACTCCCGGCGAAATCAGGATCACCCGTTATCCCGGAGCCAGCGAACAGGATCCGGGTTATATAATGTATGCCTGGCCGGCAAATCTTGAATTGACTCTTGAGGAAAAATTCCTGCTTGACGCCTTTCTGGACGGTTTGGCAAACGGCCAGACATCGAATCTTTATAACAAATTTATTAATTCCGATACCCGCGTCATGGATATCGGAGCCAACGGCGTATGGGGAGGCGCCGATGATTATATCGGCCATAGCGTCAGTGTCGGTTTTACAAATGTTTCCCCGGAAAATATCAATAACTCAACAATCTCCACGATAAAAAGACATATAATCGAAGAAATTGCCGCCGTCGCCGCATATCAATCAGGCTCAGATGAATTGTCCGAATTCAATAATCGTGTAAAGAGCAATCTCGTTCAGAGCAAAAAATCGGCGGCCAATATGTTGAACTCTCCGCCCGGTTTTGGTCAAAGATCGGGAAGAGGTTATTGGTACGACGTCGTCAAAGACCTTGAAAAATATCCCGGATTCAAAATATCTTTAGTCTATAATGATCTTTTTGATTACGGATTCAATCAGATTGAGAAAAATGAAAACATCTGGAAGTCGATAATAGAAAAAGCGCGTCTGATTAACGTTGATCCGATCGCGGTCGGATGCAGGGCCGATCCGACATTACTCGAGAAAGCCGCCAATGCGAAAAAGGAACGACTCACCGCGTTTGCCCAGAACTTAAAGAATAAATACAATACCGATAACGAGCAGGAAGCCCTGGTCAAATTCAAAGAAGATTATGATCGTGATACAAAAATAATTGATGATGAAATGGCCAAAATCCCCATGCCAAAATTCATCGATAATCCGCCGTTATCGCTCGATCCGCAACTCGATTATCAAGTCGAAACCTTGTCCGAAAATGTGCCATTGGTGTTTTCAAAATTCAACAATATCACTTCCGCTACTTTTGGTATCGCTTTCAACCTGAGAGTTATCCCTCGGGATAAATTAATATATCTTCCCTTGATTCCTTCATTGATTGGAGATATCGGAGTCATCAAGGATGGCGAATCCATCTCGTATGAAAGCCTGACTGATAAATTGAAAAATGAAGTGCTGAGCCTGAACGGTTCCTTTTCGTCAAATCCAATATCGGGAAGAGTGGAATTATTGATAACCGGGGCCGGCAGCAATATTGATGAAAGCGAAAACGCCCTGGGTTGGATAATAACCGGACTCCTGAATCCATATCTCGAATCTGACAACCTGTCGCGAATTCGAGACGTCGTAATTAACAATCTAACATCACTGCGCAGACGAACCCAGACATTTGAAGAATACTGGGTTTTTTCCCCCGCTAATGGTTACAAATATCAGCGCGACCATTTGTATATGACTGCATCATGTTTCCTGACCCAGGAACATTTCATGCATCAACTCAAATGGCGGCTGAAGAACCCCGGCAATACAAATACGATTCAGTCCGTTCAGGAACTTTTCACGTCTCTGGCGTCGGCAGGGGAAAGCTCATCCAAAGAAGATTTAATCGATTTTGCTTCCACGTTTTCCACCGGCGATCCGGCGCGGTTTGAAAGCGGACTATTTGGACAATTTGTCGAGACGTATATGTTAAGTCCGGTCGAGGCTCAGGATATAATTCAGGATGCTTTGTCGGATATGGCTACTATTCTTTCTCATGTGCCGCCGGAAAATGCTGCCCAGGAGTGGATCTATCTGGCCAATCAAATGAATAATGATTTGCTGTTCCGGCCCGAAAAAGTATTGTCCGACTTAAAAGAGACTCTGGCATTGATTCGAAACAGAAATACCGCTCGCACTTATTTGATTTCCAATTCCGAAGACAAAGAGAAACTTCTACCGGTCGTTGAAGATTTAATTGCATGTCTTGACGATCGCGCGCCCATCTTTCCAACCTATGACAATTCGCCCGCCGTGTGGGATAGAATGAAAAGCCGGTACCCGGATTTGACAAATCCTGTGTACGCCGGACTGGTCATAAAGGATTCTCGAAATGGAGTCTTTATTTACCGGGCTGAAGGCGCCGACTATAATACTGTCGACGAAGAAAAGCTCCTTGATTTTTTGACGGCCAAATTATATGGCGGCACCGGGAGTCACTCGTTGTTCATGAAAACATGGAGCGCCGGTTTGGCCTATTCGAACGGACTGCAATCTTCTATTTCGTTTCAACAGACTTCATATTATGCCGAGCGGTGTCCTGATTTGGCCACCACCATGAGATTTGTCGTTAATGAACTCAAAAACGCGACTTATGATCCTCAACTCGCGGAATACGCGATCGCTCAACCGTTTCTTGTTAATCGAGGAGCTAACAGCTATCAAAGCCGCGGGAGGGCGATGGCATCCAATTTGGCCGACGGCATAACGCCCGATGTGGTAATTGCATTTCGGGAACGAATTCTCGAATTAAGGAAAAGGGAAAATCTCTATGATATTCTGCATGCTCGTTTGGAAAAAGTCTGCGGTACCGTCCTGATCGGATATGGACCAGCCCTCTCTGAAATCAACGGTTCATTTTTCGTCATCGGGCCGGATGCCCAATTTGAGAGCCTCGATAAATATATTTCCGAGACGGAAGGCAAACAGGAAATCTATAAAATATACGCGCGTGACTATTGGCTGGTAAATTAAATGCCAAAAGAAGGAGTCGGTAAAAAATAAACCGGTTCTATCGCAATAGATATAATTTGTATAATATAATTATTAATCCGACCGCGATATTTATTAGGGCCCGGACTCAATAAATTCGAGATTTCTTTTCGTACCATATTTGGAATGAGAGAGTTTTGTTTTTCTTTAAAGATATATTGAAAAAAATCGTATTTAATTTTCGGCCAGACCAGGCATTGCAATTTTCTGCAGGATAAGCTCTCAATGAAAGTAATTAAGCAACAAGACGTTATGGCCGTAATCAAGATTGGTTTGAGCCAGGTAAAATATTTTGAACATCTTTGGGAAAATGGCTTGACAATAGGTGATTAAAGTATTATTGTCCCCTGCCGATTGATAGAAAGGGTTGATATACAACGAGATTGGAACATCAGGATTAAGGAAAAAAAGTAAAATAATCTCTTGACACCCTTACTAAATGGCTTTATAATACGAGTCTGCCGGCGAAATGGTCGGCAGTTTTTTTCGGTTCTTTGAAAACTAAATAATATGTGCAAAGCGATCACATGTCGAAGATGAACTGTATAAGTGGTAACGATTGTTTATTATAAGATAATCGGTACCACATCAATTCTATCCGAGCAATTGAAAGTGTCTGATTTGAGCGGATACTTCCGTTGTTTTCAAAAAAGAAATAATTTTTTAAAAATATACGGAGAGTTTGATCCTGGCTCAGAACGAACGCTGGCGGCGTGTCTAATACATGCAAGTCGAACGAGAAAATCCGGCTTCGGTTGGATGAGTAAAGTGGCGAACGGGTGAGTAACACGTGGACAATCTGCCCTTGAGTTTGGGATAAGCCCGGGAAACTGGGTCTAATACCGAATGATATCTTGAGAAGGCATCTTCTTTAGATCAAAGGCGGGACAACTTGTTGTCCTGTCGCTCAGGGATGAGTCCGCGGTCCATTAGCTTGTTGGTGGGGTAACGGCCTACCAAGGCGACGATGGATAGCCGGCCTGAGAGGGTGGACGGCCACACTGGGACTGAGATACGGCCCAGACTCCTACGGGAGGCAGCAGTAGGGAATATTGCGCAATGGACGAAAGTCTGACGCAGCGACGCCGCGTGGGTGATGAAGCTCTTTGGAGTGTAAAACCCTGTCAGTGGGGAAGAACCGTATATGGAGTAACTGCCATATACCTGACGGTACCCGCAGAGGAAGCTCCGGCTAACTCCGTGCCAGCAGCCGCGGTAATACGGGGGGAGCGAGCGTTGTTCGGATTTACTGGGCGTAAAGGGCGTGTAGGTGGATATTCAAGTCAAATGTGAAAACCAGCGGCTCAACTGCTGGCCTGCATTTGATACTGGACATCTTGAGTACGAGAGGGGAGAGCGGAATTCCTGGTGTAGCGGTGAAATGCGTAGATATCAGGAGGAACACCGGTGGCGAAGGCGGCTCTCTGGCTCGATACTGACACTAAGGCGCGAAGGCCGGGGGAGCAAACAGGATTAGATACCCTGGTAGTCCCGGCAGTAAACGATGGGCACTAGGTGTTGGGGGTATCGACCCCCTCAGTGCCGCAGCTAACGCATTAAGTGCCCCGCCTGGGGAGTACGGTCGCAAGATTGAAACTCAAAGGAATTGACGGGTCCCCGCACAAGCGGTGGAGTATGTGGTTTAATTCGAAGCAACGCGCAGAACCTTACCTGGATTTGACATGTAGTGGACCGGTGATGAAAATCACCTTTCCCTTCGGGGACTGCTATACAGGTGCTGCATGGCTGTCGTCAGCTCGTGCCGTGAGGTGTTGGGTTAAGTCCCGCAACGAGCGCAACCCCTGTCCTTAGTTGCCATCGGGTAATGCCGGGAACTCTAAGGAGACCGCCGGTGATAAGCCGGAGGAAGGTGGGGATGACGTCAAGTCCTCATGGCCCTTATATCCAGGGCTACACACGTACTACAATGGCCGGTACAGAGGGTTGCAAGACCGCGAGGTTGAGCCAATCCCCAAAACCGGTCTCAGTTCAGATTGGAGTCTGCAACTCGACTCCATGAAGTCGGAATCGCTAGTAATCGCGTATCAGCAGGTCGCGGTGAATACGTTCCCGGGGATTGTACACACCGCCCGTCAAGCCACGGAAGTTGGGGGTACCCGAAGTCGTTTGTCTAACTACGGAGGACGGCGCCTAAGGTAAAACCAATGACTGGGGCTAAGTCGTAACAAGGTAGCCGTAGCGGAAGCTGCGGCTGGATCACCTCCTTTCTAAGGAGCAGGTTTCGATTAACCGCTCTGAGCGGTCTAATCGAAAACCGAGGTCGATCAGTTCGCCTCTTCAGTGATCGCCGCACATATTATTGGTGATAAATTTCGTCCAGCGCTTTTTCGGGCGGCACCGTTTTTTCATTAATGGGCTTATAGCTCAGTTGGTTAGAGCGCGCGCCTGATAAGCGCGAGGTCGGTGGTTCAAATCCACCTAGGCCCATTTTTTTATGGGGATGTAGCTCAGCTGGGAGAGCATCGGCTTTGCAAGCCGGGGGTCGTCGGTTCGAGCCCGATCATCTCCACTTTGACGATTAAAGACTATTATAAGTCTGGATATAGATTTATTGCTCTTTGACAACTTCATATTGTCGCAAGCTAATTTTGAGTATTTAATTATATTCTAGTTAGCGAGCATCTTCATTAAGTAGGCTACCAAATGAAATCTTAGTCGATTTGAATAATTATGATCAAGTTACTAAGGGCATGCGGTGGATGCCTTGGCACAGAGAGGCGATGAAGGACGTGGTAAGCTGCGATAAGCCTCGTCTAGGTGCAAACAACCTTTGAGACGGGGATATCCGAATGGGAAAACCTGACGCCGCGAAAACGGCGTCAACGGCAACTGAATACATAGGTTGTCGTGGAAAACGCAGGGAATTGAAACATCTTAGTACCTGCAGGAAAAGAAAACAACCGTGATTTCCTCAGTAGCGGCGAGCGAACGGGAAACAGCCTAAACCGATTGGCGTGTTAAAACTGACAGGTGTTGCGCCGTCGGTGTTGTGGGATTCGAGATTGGTCTGACTGTCATCAGGCCGGAAAGTTACAAATCAGCGGTTTAGCTGAAGCTTTTGGAAAGCTGCGCCGAAGAGGGTGATAGCCCCGTAAGCGAAAAATCGTTGACTTTCTTTGCTCGAACTCCCGAGTAGTGCGGAGCACGTGGAATTCCGTATGAATCCGCCGGGACCACCCGGTAAGGCTAAATACTCCTCTGTGACCGATAGTGAACCAGTACCGTGAGGGAAAGGTGAAAAGTACCCCGGAAGGGGAGTTAAATAGTACCTGAAACCGTATGCCTACAAGCGGTCGGAGGAAAACATTATTCTTCGGAACGATGTGGACTGACGGCGTGCCTATTGAATAATGATCCGACGAGTTACTCTTCTGTTGCAAGGCTAAGCCAAACTCTGGCGTAACCGTAGCGAAAGCGAGTCTGATAAGGGCGTATTAGTAGCAGGAGGTAGACCCGAAACCAGGTGATCTATGCATGGCCAGGATGAAATTCCGGTAAAACGGGATGGAGGTCCGAACCCACCAATGTTGAAAAATTGGGGGATGAGCTGTGCATAGGGGTGAAAGGCCAATCAAACCTGGCAATAGCTGGTTCTCCCCGAAATAGCTTTAGGGCTAGCCTCGTGCATGAGTGTTGCGGAGGTAGAGCACTGGCAGGGTTAGGGGCCCCACAAGGTTACCGACCCCTTCCAAACTCCGAATGCCGTAACATGCTTCACGGGAGTCAGTCTGCGAGGGATAAGCTTCGTAGGCGAAAGGGAAACACCCCAGACCGCCGGCTAAGGTCCCCAAGTGCAGCTAAGTGGTAAAGGATGTGAAGTTACTTAAACAGCTAGGATGTTGGCTTAGAAGCAGCCATCATTTAAAGAAAGCGTAACAGCTCACTAGTCAAGTGATTTTGCGCCGAAAATATACGGGACTATGCTGTACACCGAAGCCGCGGACTTCATGCTTGCATGGAGTGGTAGGGGAGCATTCTGTATCGACTGAAGGCAGGCCGCAAGACCTGTTGGACGGTACAGAAGAGATTATGTCGGAACGAGTAGCGATAAGGCAGGCGAGAAACCTGCCCACCATAAGCCTAAGGTTTCCTGGGGAAGGTTAATCCTCCCAGGGTTAGTCGGACCCTAAGTCGAGGTCGAAAGGCGTAGACGATGGAAAACAGGTTAATATTCCTGTACCGGGTCGGTCGCGTTTTAATCTATGGGGTGACGCAGAAGTGAAGGTCAGCCATCTGTTGGATTAGGTGGTTTAAGCCCGTAGGCGGGGAAGGCAGGCAAATCCACTTTCCTAACGCCGAGAGGTTATGACGAGAGCTTCGGCTCATAAAGTGACCCTAATCATGCTGCCAAGAAAAACCTCTGTGATAGTTACCGATTCGTCCGTACCGCAATCCGCCACAGGTAGGCGAGGCGAGTAGCCTAAGGTGCTCGAGCTAACCCACGTTAAGGAACTCGGCAAATTGACCCCGTAACTTCGGGAGAAGGGGTGCCGCTAGTAGGTGAACTCACTTGCTGAGTGAGCCAAGGGCGGACACAGAAAAATGGCCCTGATGACTGTTTACTAAAAACATATGTCTCTGCTAAGTCTCACAAGACGACGTATAGGGACTGATACCTGCCCGGTGCTGGAAGGTTAAGAGGAGAGGTTATCCTTCGGGAGAAGCTTTGAATCGAAGCCCCAGTAAACGGCGGCCGTAACTATAACGGTCCTAAGGTAGCGAAATTCCTTGTCGGGTAAATTCCGACCTGCACGAATGGTATAACAATTGGGGCACTGTCTCAACGTGGGACTCGGTGAAACTGTAGCAGCGGTGAAGATGCCGTTTACTCGTATCGGGACGGAAAGACCCCGTGAACCTTTACTATAACCTGACATTGGCATTTGGTCAGGCATGTGTAGCATAGCTGGGAGGCTTTGAAGCTGGTCCGCCAGGATCGGTGGAGCCATCGTTGAAATACCAGCCTTGTTTTATCGGATGTCTAACCTTGGGCCGTGAATCCGGTTCAGGAACAGTGTCAGGCGGGTAGTTTAACTGGGGCGGTTGCCTCCTAAAAGGTAACGGAGGCGTGCAAAGGTTCCCTCAAGCCGGGTGGTAATCGGCTGTAGAGTGCAAAAGCATAAGGGAGCTTGACTGCGAGACTTACAGGTCGAGCAGGTGCGAAAGCAGGCTTTAGTGGTCCGGTGGTTGTGTGTGGAAACGCCATCGCTTAACGGATAAAAGGTACTCCGGGGATAACAGGCTTATCACTTCCGAGAGTCCATATCGACGAAGTGGTTTGGCACCTCGATGTCGGCTCATCACATCCTGGGGCTGTAGGAGGTCCCAAGGGTTCGGCTGTTCGCCGATTAAAGTGGTACGTGAGCTGGGTTTAGAACGTCGTGAGACAGTTCGGTCCCTATCTGATACGAGCGTTAGGATACTTGAGGAGAGCTGACCCCAGTACGAGAGGACCAGGTTGGACCGACCGCCAGTGCACCTGTTGTCACGCCAGTGGCACCGCAGGGTAGCCGCGTCGGGAAGGGATAAGCGCTGAAGGCATCTAAGTGCCAAGCCCACTCCAAGATGAGGTATCCCAAGCTTTTAGCTTCTGAAGGACCCTGGAAGACCACCAGGTTGATAGGTCACAGATGTAAGCGTTGTGAGATGCTCAGTCGAGTGATACTAATAGTCCGTGAGACTTGATCTTAAAAATTTCTTATCTGATTATCCAAATCGATTCGAAATTAATGACGATGCTGGCTTACTTTTAGCCTGCGGCAATATGTTGTTATAAATATGTGCCGGTAGTTATAGCGCAGGGGCCACACCTGTTCCCATTCCGAACACAGAAGTTAAGTCCTGCCGCGTCGATGGTACTGCACGGGTGACTGTGTGGGAGAGTAGATCGCTGCCGGCTCTTTTATTTTTAAAATCGTATACTGGATTGCTGAATAACCACTTAATTCCAAGACTGAAGAGTACTTTTTGTCCAATTGGTCTGCATGTCAAATATTACCCAATATTGGTATATTTATTAATAATAAATGTGTTGACAAGACCGACTATTTATTCTACATTTGAAATAAGGCGCTCCAATCGTTTTTGTTTGTGCTTACATACCACAGTTGCCGCACAAATCTTTATGACTTTTCATCGGAGCACAACTTACGCTGAACATCTGATACATTATTAACACTATTGGGCGAAATGGTGCGTTAATTTCAGAATGATTGGGTGTTGTGCCGTTATATTATTGCCTTAGTTTTGGGGGTGACTATGAACTTCAAATCTTTTATTTTAGTTATAGTATTAATCTGTCTATCAGGTATTGTCCTGGCAAACAATAAACTTTTTGAAGGCCGGATCGATTATCCGGTCGGTAATTACCCGCGCGATCTTACCGTGGCTGATTTTAATGGTGATGGTTCGGCTGATATTGCCGTCGCCAATACCGGCGATGATAATATAACCGTGATGTTAAATGACGGTATGGGTAATTACCAGGATACAGCCAATTATATCGTTGGTGATAATCCTATTACAATATTGGCAGATAATTTTAATGAGGATGATGATATCGATCTGGTCGTCATGAATAATTTTTCATATAATTTTTCGGTTTTATTGAATCAGGGTGACGGTACATTTGCCCCGGCTGTCAATTATACTACTCTAGACGATACTCCCAAAATCCATTGTGCCGATTTTGATGGTGATGGTGATGTAGATATAGGGATTTTGTTTTTAATATCGGGATATTTCCTGATTCATCTCAATAATGGTGATGGGACTTTTGTAACCGATTTTGATTTAGGGTTTGCAATTCCTAATAGACCTCGCCATTTTTATAGCGCTGATTTTGACAATGACGGGGATTACGATCTGGCTTTTACGTTATATAGAAAATCGGTGAACAATGTTTTGATTTTGTTAAACAATGGCGATGGTACTTTTGTTGCTGGAACTTCATTTACGACCCGAAATGATCGACAGAGTCATATTACTGGAGGTGATATGAATGACGATGGCAATATCGACATAGTTGTATCTTGTTCTAATCCTCCTTATTATCCTCCTTATAATCCTCCAGAACTATTTATCTTCCTGAATCAGGGTGATGGGACATTTGCGTTGCTCGAAAATTACAGCCTTTCCTATACAGCCACTTCACTTTCACTTCATTTAATAGATTTGGATAATGACAACGACCTTGATATCATTGGCATACCCTATGGTATTAGTGCTCTGTCGCTATTATTGAATAGCGGAGATGGCATTTTTCAAGATGCCGGTGATATATTCGTACAGTCCGATGTTGAGGCAGTAGATGCAGGTGATTTCGATAACGACGGCCTAAACGATCTTGCAATTATAAATGCCAGGTACGATTCTAAATCATTATCCCTGTTATTCAATCATGGTGACGCTTATTTTCCGCAGGCGTATAGATATTGTGAGGGAGCCAGTGGCATTTCAATTTCCGGATCTGACTTCGATGGTGACGGCGACTTGGATTTGGTTGGGATCTCTCCCGGATACTTTTCAGATGTGTGGAGTGGGTGGGTACCAGGATCGCTTGAATGGTTATGGAATAATGGTGACGGGACATACTCTGCTGCTTTTAGGACACTACCCCGAGACCCTATCGATCTTTTTGAATCTGACCTTGACGGCGATGGTGATTGTGATCTTGCAGTGGTATCTTATTTTGATACTTATGCTCTATGTATTCTCTTGAATGAAGGTGATGGGTCCTTTACTACACTATACAATTATGACTTTGGAAATCAATTCCCGGGGCGAATTTCTGGTGCTGACTTTGACAATGATGGGGATGTTGATTTGGTAATTGCATCAAGCAACATTTTCATGTTTTCTAACAATGGCGATGGAAGCTTCTCGCTTGCCGAGAGCTTTAGTGCCGGGAATAGAATATCATCAATAACTTTTGCCGATCTAAACGGTGATGAATATTCCGATCTGGTAACGACAAATTACAGTGACGATTATATCGGTTATGTATCGTCATATTTGAATAACGGCGATGGCACATTTGGAACCGCGGTATCCTTCAATGTCGGGAGGTATCCGGTTGACGTCTGCGCCGCCGATTTTGATGGTGATTCGATCCATGATCTTGCCGTAGTAAACCGTGGCGGATCTGAAAACGATCCCCCCTATCCCTCTTTTAGTAGTATCTCTGTATTGAAGGGATACGGTGACGGATCCTTTGCTCCCGCAGTGTTTTATCTCTCGGGAAATTCCTTCTTCCCTGCATGCGTTTATGGAGCAGATTACGATTCTGATGGTGATTACGATTTGGCGGTGCAAATAGAGCGATATAATGGCGCGGATGGGCTGTCGGTTTTACTGAACGCCAGTGACGGTACTTTTACTCAAAATATCACATATGGTTTCGGGGACTTTGGTGGATCGGGGGTGTTCGGCGGGGATGTTGATGATGACGGAGACATCGATCTTGCGGTCGGGGCAATGATGCTGATAAATACGACCCATGGGGAATCATGCCGGAATGATTCGGATTGCGACCATGTACTCGACGACAACGATAACTGCCTCCATACCAAAAATCCGGGTCAGGCGGATACCGACGGCGACGGCGTCGGCGATGAATGCGACAACTGCCCGCTGACTTATAATCCGGATCAGGATTATACTGACTCTGACTCAGATGGAATACCCGATGCTTGTGATATATGTTTCGGATATGATGATAATATTGATTCTGATGACGACGGCATACCCAACGGATGCGATTACATCTGCGGCGATGCCAATATGGATGACCAGCCAAACGTCGGTGACGCGGTGTTTATCATCAACAATGTCTTTAAAGACGGTCCTGCACCTGATCCAATTGGTAGCTGTGATGTTAACTGTGACGACGAATGCAACGTCGGCGATGCGGTTTATTTAATCAACCACGTCTTCAAAGACGGTCCGGCGCCATGTGCGGGATGTGAGTAAGGATTAGCAAATGTTATTTTATCCTATACATATACTCCTCGCTCAAACCGCTCATAGGGGACAAAAACAATTTGACCACCATACCCTTCGGGGGTGACTATGAACTTCAAATCTTTTAGGGCGGCAGGTCACAATTTTGCTTCACAAAATCAAGACCCGCCGCAACGAAAATCTTTGGTTTAGAGTTATCCACAATTGATTTTTGCAAAATTCGCTGTAATGCGATATGTATCTGTTGCTTACAGCGAATTGGGTTCGTTTTGTCCTTTTTAGTATTTCGTAAAAGACTACTTTCCCATTGGTCACAAACACTCAACCATAAACCATTTCATTCAATAATGCGGATGTTTTCAGTAATTGCGGTGGATTAGATGGAAAATTGCGGAGGCTCTATGTGGGAACCCACCGGTCTTCTAATAGGATCGGCTACCGTATAGACCTCCCAATCAACATTCACTGATGGACCGCCTGGCCAGTTTTCCCCATAATAAAAGACCCATTATTGAGCGGCCCCATTTTCGGGCTCATAGTGAAGTAGCATTATGTCAATAACATCCAAAACGACTGATAGGGCTCGACGTTGCCCAACTTGAATTTGTAGTTGACTGATGAAGTAAATAATGACTCCCATTATGAGAGCGGCAAGACTGACTATAAGGCACACATCAGAAATGCTGGGTTGACTAAAATACGTTGCTATCGGGTCCTTTACTATGATGGCTATAAGAGAACCAGCTATGCCGAGTGAACTTAGAATAATGGAAATTCTCTGTACGTCGGTGCTTATCGTTGCAATCCTTCGCTCGAAAAGCTTCTTTAAAGTGCCCAAAGGATGTGCCTTAGTCTCGCTGTAGTCGTGGATTTTCCTTTGAATTAAGTCCTTTATTAGATTATATTGGCTCAATCTTGGATCAGTATCTTTGCCGCCTTCGCCTTTCTGTATAATTACTCTTGCAAGCACTAAAGTCTCAACTAGATGCTGAATGCGAGTAACAATTGGAACAATGGCAAATGTGAGATACATGAACGGCCACAAATTCCATAACCACAGTCTTCTGCGAAGCTGCTTCGGATAAATATCCTCATATGATAGGTTCCCAAATCTGTATACATCTGTTGGATTCTTTTTGTGATATTTGATTACTCTTTTGTAAAAGATATATCCGTGAAGAATAGCAAATAACATAGAGCCGATTAACATGAACCGAAAATTCACCGCATCAAACATGCTATCTGACCGTGACTCCAAAAACACCAGTGGCACTATAAATATCACATAGATAACGAGGTAGATGAACCAGTATGTCCACAAGTACCTGCGACTAATACGTTTGTCTATTGAAACGAGAGATTCCTTCTCACTACCCTCCGGACCTGAAGGAGATAACTCTTCTCCAAGCATTGAAATTGCGAATTGATTAATCTCAAGATAGACACGGTACATGGCTTGCCTCCTTTTGATTAAGTATTACTCACGAAAATGGTTTAGCTTCATCCTGATCTATTATTCTTACATATAATTTGATTTTATCACGGTTTATTATACTCATTTGAAAGTTGCTCCATTTATCTTACCATATCCCCCCCTACTCCACATCAGGATACATATCAGAAGAAGAACCGTTGGCGCGGTTGTTCATTCTCTTGAAATAATCTTTGGTGGCGCGCATGACGGCGGGAGATAATAATATCGTTCCGATCAATGTTGGGATGGCCATCAACGCAAAAGCCGTATCGAGCATATTCAGGACCGTATCCTGCGCCCAGATAGCCGCGAAAAACATGCTGATGATATAGACATAAACATAATAATCACCGAATTTATAACCTAAAAGATACCGCGAACATTTGAGGCTGTAATAAGAATAAGATATCATCGTCGAGACCGAAAACAGCACAATAATAAGCGTCATGACATACCGACCGAGATTCGGCATCGCTTTTTCAAAGGCGCTGACCGTCATCACGACGCCGTCATCGGCCGTCGGAACTCCCGATGATAAAATCACCAGCGCCGTCAGCGTGCAGACGATATTGGTATCGAGAAACGGGCCGAGCATAGCAATCAAGCCCTCGCGCACCGGCTCTTTGGTTTTGGCCGCGCCGTGAGCCATAGGAGCCGTTCCCAACCCGGCTTCGTTGGAAAAAGCCGCGCGTTTTATGCCGGTCACCAATACTTCGCGAAACGCAACCGCCGTCCCACCGCCAATCAATGCCTGACCGCCGAAAGCCGAAGTAAAGATCGATTTGATAATATCCGGAACCATCGAGGCGTTGCTCAATACGACATACAAAGCCGAAACGACATAGAGAACGAACATCGCCGGAACGATTTTACTGGTAACTTTCCCTACTCGAACGATTCCGCCCAGAATCACGATTCCCACGATAACGGCGCAGATAATTCCGGTCGCATAGCGGCTGATTCCCCAGTCGGCGTGAAGAAGTCCCGATAATTGATTGGTTTGAAACATCGCCAGGCAACCGACCATTCCAAAAAGCGCGAACAACATCGCCAACGGTTTGAAGTATTTACCCAGGCCGACTTCGATAAAATACATCGGCCCGCCCTGGTCGATTCCTCGTTCATCTTTTTTGCGATACAGGCAGGCGAGGGTACAGGTGAAATACTTGGTTGACATGCCAACCAGTCCGGCCACCCACATCCAGAAAATCGCACCCGGTCCGCCCAGTGTAACCGCGATAGCGACTCCCGCGATATTACCCATTCCAATCGTCGCCGACAGCGCTGATGACAACGCTTGAAAATGCGAAATCTCTCCGGGATCATCCGGATTGTCGTATTTCCCGCGCAGAATATTTATGGCGTGCTTGAGCCTTCGGAAGGGAATAAATTTTCCCATCAAGGTAAATAAGATTCCGGCGGATATTAACAGGATTACAAGGGGAATTCCCCAAACAATATCAACGGCGTCAGCCCAAAAGGCGCTAAATGATTCCAAATAAAATCTCCGGTGTGAGCAAAAAATAAAATTGCGTTTAATATTTCGTTCAATATAAACGTCTGAGATGCAGGTGCAACAGAAAACAGGAACTAAAAATCCGGTTTCGAATGAATTTTATAATTTCATTTTCCGATATCTCTTTTTAAATTGTGCCATGCGTGTTTCTGATGCGACCAGAAAAGGAAGGGTGATGAGAAAATTATTTTTAATTTCAATTCTGATACAATTAATTGTCTGCCCGACGGTATGGGCCGAATACTCAAATAAAATCATGCCTTTGCTAAAATCCCGAATGTCTCAAACCGGAGCCGATTCTACTCATAAAGTCTGGATATATTTTGCGGATAAAGACACTTCGTCGGATAATTTCCAAAAAGCGGCTGACGCGATCTCTGAACGCGCTCAAAACCGCCGTGCCAATATTCCTCTCGATGAATACGACTTGCCAATAACTCAATCGTATCTCGATAGCATCGCAAACACCGGAGCCAAAAACATACATCAATCAAAATGGTTGAATGCGGTATCGGCATATATGAATTCATCCGCGATAGAATATCTCTCAAAATTTGATTTCATCCGCAAAATCGATATCGTTAAAACACTGCGCCGTGATTTGCCCCGAGAGCAAAAAGTCATCGAACAAGCGATGATGACCGACAGCGCCGATTACGGTCTGTCATATAATCAGAATCACATGCTTGGCGTCGATTCAGCCCATGCTCTGGGACTCGACGGCCAGGGCGTCTTAATCGCCCTGATTGATAGCGGTTTCAGGTTCGGTCATCCGGCTCTCGATTCAATCATTGTCATAGACTCTTATGATTTCATAAACAATGATACTTCAGTTGATGATGATCTACCCACTGCCGGTCAAATTAATCATGGAACCAAAGTCCTATCCGTCATGGGGGGATACATGCCGGGTAGTTTAATCGGTCCGGCTCCCAGCGCTCAGTACATGCTCTACAAAACCGAAATCGTCGATATCGAAATCACACTCGAAGAAGACCTCTGGGTGATGGCCGCCGAACGGGCTTCGGATATGGGCGCCGATATAATATCAACCTCTCTGGGGTACGCATACTTTGATGACACGACTTATACCTATGACGCCTTTGACGGCAATACCACCGTCACAACGATTGCCGCCGATATCGCCGCCTCGCGAGGTATACTGGTCGTTGTTTCAGCCGGTAACGAGGGCAATAAACCATGGCATTACATTATCGCCCCTGCCGACGGTGATTCAGTAATCGCGGTAGGAGCCGTCGATCCCGATTTGTCACCCTCCGATTTTACCTCATTCGGTCCCACTTATGACGGTCGCGTTAAGCCGGAACTGGCCGCTCAGGGAACAATGGTCGTCGGCGCAAGCACCATTGGAACGGGTATAACTTTCCTGTCGGGGACTTCTTTTGCCGCTCCCCAGATTGCGGGGATTGCCGCTTTGGTTATTCAAGCCAATCCTCATTTGAAAGGCGACCCTGATCAAATCAGGCAACGACTCATTGAATCCGGAAACAATTACCCCAGCTTCGATTTAAGCTACCGCCTTGGCTATGGAATCCCCAATGTTCTCAAAGCCGCCAAGAATCTGCGCATCAGGGCTCTTCCCATAGTTTACCTCTCCGTCGGGCAGGATACTGCTATTGATATTCGGGTCGATAAACTTGAAGGAATGACCGTCACCCTGGAAATTGAAAATCTTCCTCCGGATTTTGACCTTATTGACAATGGCGACGGAACGGCCACACTTTACGCCATCGGTTTATCCACGCGCGTTGGCGCATACAGCTATACTATTGTCGCGCGGGAACAGAACGGGCTGATTGACTCACTATATTTTACTATAATTACCGTAAGAGCTGGCTCGCCCTTTGTAGTCGGTCCTAATCCCTTTACCGATTACCTGGTCATCAATTCAGCGGTTAACTTTGAGCAGGGCTATGTTATCCAAATTTTCTCTCTCAACGGGGAGATGATTCTTGAGCAAAATATCCATGAAAATCAATATGTCTGGCGCGGACAAAATCAACAAAATCAAAATATAGCTTCCGGGGTTTATTTTATTCGAATTACTGCCGATGGTATAGAGGAAAGAGTAAAAGTCTTTAAATTTTAGAAAAGATGCCCAATACCATCGCGTCTGAACAAAAAACGGCGTCCCAGTGTGCCGTGTTTAAAATCGATCTTAAGGGTCGCCTGGTCTATATCGATGAGCGGACCGAAGATCTGTTCGGTTTAACCTGTGAAGAATTGTTTGGAAAATCAATATATGACTTCATCTCCGGTTCTTCCAGGCGAACGTTAGACCAAATCATTTATAATCATAAAAGATATGAGTCTTTTTTCCAGGCGATACAGTTATCTTATAAACTCCAGGACGGAAGGCATCATCAGATTGACACGGTTATAACTTTGAATTTTATCGGGGGCAGTCCGGTTAATTATCAACTGATTCTTCTTCCCGCGCAGCCGATACATGAAAAACAATCGGAAAATATCGAAAAAGAATTCTTAAAGCTGCTTGATAATGACATTGAGAATATTGATTTGAATAGGCTTGCCCGGCTTCTATGCCTGGCTGGTGAATATGCCGAAGCCGAATTTTATTCTCCCAATCGACGAGATCAGCTTGTTACCATCGCGTCCTGCCCCGAACGGGAAACCGGTATAAACGCCCCGGCCTATATTGAATTGTTCGCCATCGAACCTCAGGATAGATATTCATTTAGTCCCGATGATAAAGCGCTTCACGAAGGTTTCGGACTGAATCGCTCGGAATCACTGCAATTTTTAAATTACCGGGGCATAAACAATCTGGTCCTGCGTCTGGTGGGACCGGTCGAACATCAGCCCGGTTCGTCCGCGATCAATAATCTCAGGCGAATGGTAAAACTCTGGAACATGCGCTTCCAAACATCGGATGAATCCGATTCAATAGGACAGAACTTTTCCTTCATTGGGCAAATTTGCGACCGGATGAAAATAAAATTGGCAATTACCGATGACAAATATGATATCGCGTACAAGAACGAATCTTTTGAGATATGGCAAACGGAAATATTAAACATATCGAGCGCCAATAACCTGAAAGATATCCTGTTTTCCATTGACTTATATAATATGGATGATAAGCCTGTCGATTTCTCAGGAACCCCGTTCAATCAGGCCGTAATAAATAATTCTTGTGTTTCGGCGCAGATTAATCTGCAGGAGAAAAAGCCGAATATGGTAATTTCGGCCCCCCTCAATTTCGGCGAAAATAATTTATACATCCACGCGGTCTTTTCTCATTTCGGTGTTCTCTCTTCCGTTGGCGAAGAATTTATCCTCCAGTCACTGGCTCATGATTTGCGCGCACCGTTGATATCGATTGATGCCTTTGCCCGACGACTGGCCGACAAAAGTTCAAATTTCGTTGACGAGCATGACCTGTTCACCGTTAACTGCCTCCGCGAAAACATCGATATAATGAGTGATATGATTGGGGGTATTGAGGAAATGTCACGCCAGTGGAATTATCGCGAAGAACTTACCCGGGTGGCCGTCTCTAAAATAATAAACGGCCAGATTGATCGTCTGAAAATCGCCTATGCCGATAGAGATTACAGGATTGACATCCCCGATGATATCCCCGAATGCAAAGCCTCCAAAAATCAACTGAATCGGATGTTTGGCAATCTGCTTGAAAACGCCTTTAAATTTTCCACGGGAAATAAAAAACCTAAAATCAAAATTAATTATTCACTCAAAGATAACGCGCACACATTTTCTGTTACCGATAATGGTATTGGAATTCCGCGGGAATATTTAAATAAAGTATTTGACCCCTTCTTTAGAAATCCGGATAACATCGATATCCCCGGAACCGGAATCGGATTATCAATTGCCAAACGAATCGTCCAATCCTGGGGAGGAGATATAAAAATCGAGTCCGATGTTAACTGCGGGACAACGGTAATGTTTACTTTACCGTTATCAAAGGGGGACTAATATATGAAAAAGCACATGAAAATAGCTTTAATTGAAGATAACCGGTATCACGCTATTCTCTTTGAGCACTCCGTCCTGGAGCAATATCCCGGGTTTGAAATATTGTCATTTATGCGCGGTAATGATTTCCTGAAAGTTCAGGATAAAAACCAGTTTGATCTCATCTGCCTTGATTATCATCTGCCCGATAAGAACGGCCTTGAACTGTTATCGATTATACGATCTGAATTGGCCGATATCCCCATCATTGTCATCACCGGAGTCGGTTCCGAACAGACCGCGGTTGAGGCTATGAAATCAGGCGCCACCGATTACATCACCAAAAATTCCAACTACATTTCCACGATCCCCAGGGTAATAAAACAGGCTTATCAAAAGCAGAAATTAATCTTAAAAAACAGACGGTTAGAGGAGAAAGCCAGGATCGCTGAGAAATTTGAGACGATTACCATGACAACTTCGACCTTGAACCATGAAATTAATAATCCCCTCATGGCCATATTAGGTACCGTGGAATTGATATTAGATGACCCCGGAGTTACCGATCGAAAAATTAAAAATAAGCTTGAAATGATTGACACCTCTGCCCGGAGAATTCAGGATATAACGCAAAAGATGGCATCTCTAACCGACGCTCCCATAACGCAAACTCCCGCCGGGCCAATGCTTAAGATTAAAAGGCGAGGAAGGAGGCCTAAGGGGATCGTCGTTTAATCGAAATTGATACATTTTATAAAAGCAATTGACAAAATCGTGTAATTCCCTATATTCTCAGCTTATCAAAAAGGATGTATAGCTTATGAATTCAATGACCGGATATGGCCGGGCTGAATTACACCGCAAAGAATATGGGCTTAGCGTTGACCTGGCATCGATTAACAGTCGCTATCTTGAAAGTATATGCCGTATGCCGCGAGCTCTGGCCGGTCTTGAAAGCAATATTAAGAAAGAAATATCGAGTAATTTTTCACGGGGTAAAATTACTATCACGGTCAATATTGAAATATCCCCTTCGTCGGCTCAGATTATCGACATGGACGCCGCCGAAGCGTTTTATAAACAACTCAGAAGTATCAAGAAAAAGCTAAAGTTAAAAGGCGAACTCGATATTTCTCAGATTGCCTCGGCACGAGAAGTCCTCGTTAATCCTCAGGAGACGTTTGAAGCCAATGGATTATGGCCGGATATTGATAAACTGTTAAATAAAGCCATCCGTGATTTGAAAAAAATGAGAGCGGCCGAAGGCAAAAACCTCGCCCGAGATATGAGAAAGCGTTGCCGCCAAATAGGCCTGTTCATAAAGGAATTGGAAAAACAAGCCTCCCGGAATGTAGCGGAATATAAAAAACGACTGGAAAAAAGGATTAATGATTTGGGCGACGGCATTCAGCTTGATTCATCCCGTTTGGCCGAAGAAGTTACAATCTACGCCGACCGCTCTGATATTTCTGAAGAATGCACAAGGTTAAAATCACATTTAATTATGTTTGTTAATACCTTGAAAAACTCTGATCCGTCCGGAAAACGCATGACTTTTATTCTGCAGGAAATGGGCCGGGAGGCAAATACAATCGGTTCCAAATCTCTCTCAGGCAAAACAGCGGCGGTGGCCATTGAAATAAAAGAAGAAATTGAAAAACTACGCGAGCAGGCTCAAAATATCGAATAAGGCAAAATCGGTGGGTAAAGCGGCAAAAAAAGGGAAAATCGTTATTATCTCCTCGCCATCCGGAGGCGGCAAAACGACTATCTGCCGGAAATTAATCAGGAAAAACAGAAACTGGCAATTTTCAGTTTCGTACACAACTCGCGAGAAGCGAAAAGGCGAAATCCACGGCCGCCAATATTATTTTGTTGACCGGGAAGAATTTATAAAACTTCGAGAGAAAGATTTTTTCGCGGAATCGGCCAGAGTACATCTTTATTATTACGGCACGCCCCGCAAGCAGCTTGAGCAAGTCGTTAGGAAGGGGGGAGTTATACTCCTGGACGTGGATGTCAAAGGAGCCGCCAGTATCAAAAAGAAATATCCGGAAGCCTTGTCGTTGTTTATCCGCCCGCCGTCAATTAGAGAACTGAAGAAGAGATTGAAAAGGAGGGGTACGGAAACCCGGGCCCAGATGGAAATCAGGCTCCAAAATGCCATCAAGGAAAATGAAAAATTCAGACAATTTAACTATGTTATAGTAAATAAAAACATTAATGAAGCTGTGTCCGCTGCCGACTATATGATTAAATCATGGACGGTCGGCGTTACCTATTTTGGGCGGAACAATTCGAGGACCTATATGGTTCCTGAGTAGGCAATCAATCGAAAATAGGAATGCAGGAGGAGAATATATGGGATTTGTACCGCTCGATACATTATATGAGATGACTGAAAACCGTTATCAAGCGGTTTTGGTTGCTTCCCAGCGAGCTCGCCAATTAAACGATATTCACTTGGCGAAATTGGAAATGTTATCAAAAGAAAATGCCGACAAAATTGAAATTGACGGTCGAAAAGTCACTTTTCGAGCATTAAAAGACTGCCTCGAAGGAAAGGTCACGATAAAGACAGACTCCAATGGCGAAGAATCTATTGATAGTTGAGTCTCCGGCTAAGTCAAAAACATTAAAGAAATTTCTTGGTCGGACCTTCGATGTTAAAGCTACCGTCGGGCATATTATTGATTTACCCAAATCAAAGACCGGCGTTGATGTCGAAAATGAATTTGAACCTGATTATGTCGTCATTGACGGCAAAGATAAGATCATAAAAGAGCTTCGCGCTGCCGCCCAAAAAGCCGAAAATATTTATCTGGCTCCCGATCCCGACCGCGAGGGCGAAGCTATCGCGTGGCATGTCGCCAATAGCCTGAAAAAAGACCGGAGAATTACTGCTCCCATCAGTCGCGTCGCTTTCAATGCTATTACCAAAAAGGCCGTGACTGAAGCTTTCAATCATGCTCGCGAGATCGATATTAATCTGGTCAACGCCCAGCAGGCGCGTCGTATTCTTGACCGTCTGGTCGGATATGAAGTCTCACCTTTCTTGTGGAAGACTATCGCAATGGGCCTCTCGGCCGGCCGCGTGCAATCGGTAGCCTTGCGAATAATCTGCGAGCGTGAACGGGAAGTTCTTGATTTTGTCCCCCGCGAATACTGGGAAATCGAAGCCGAATTCGCCAATAAGAAAAAACAGACTTTCACGGCCAGGCTGGCCAAAATTAAAAATAAAAAATCGGAACTGCCCGATAAAGAAACTACCGACAATATTCTCAAAATCCTCCAGACCAAAAAATTTGAAATCTCCGATATCAAAATCGGGACCAAAAAAAGATATCCCCTGCCGCCTTTTATTACTTCAACCCTGCAGCAGGATGCGGCCACAAAGCTCGGTTTCGCTCCGAATAAAACTATGCGCGTCGCGCAGGCATTATACGAAGGCATCGACCTCAAAAACGACGAAGGAACCGTCGGACTTATCACCTATATGCGTACCGATTCGGTCCGCGTTGAGCCCGACGCCATCAACGGCGCCCGCGAATATATCAAGAGAAAATTCGGCAATAAATATCTGCCCGAAAAGCCGCGCTTCTTCAAAACTAAAAAATCGGCCCAGGACGCTCATGAAGCGATTCGCCCGACTTATCTTGAATACAGCCCCGATAAAATAAAGAAGGCTCTCACCAAAGATCGCCTTGCGCTTTATACATTAATCTGGGATCGCTTTATCGCCTCCCAGATGGAACCGGCCGTTTACGATACCGTCTCGGTTGATATCACCGCCGACGAGTTTCTCTTCCGGGCCAGTTCGCTCAACCTGAAATTCGACGGCTATCTGAAGATTTATAAGGAAAGTGAAACTAACGGCAACGGCAAAAACGGAAATAATAAAGATAAAAAAGAAATCCCGCCGTTGGAAATCGGGGAAGAAGTCAAAGCCAGAAAATTCGATCCCAGCCAGCATTTTACCAAACCGCCGCCGCGTTTCTCCGAAGCGTCGCTGGTAAAAGAAATGGAAGCCAAAGGTATCGGCCGACCCTCAACCTATGCGCAGACTATTGCGACTCTGAAGTCCCGAAAATACGTAGATTTGACTGAACGCCGCTTGATACCAACTGAGCTCGGTTTTACGGTTACGAAAATTCTGGTAGATAATCTCAATCATCTTTTTGATGTTTCATTTACTGCCAGCATGGAAGATGAACTCGACGAAATCGAGGAAGGCAAGATTGTCTGGACAGACGTTCTTCACGAATTCTATGATCCCTTCTCGCTAAAAATGGCAACTCTCAAAGGCAAAGCCAAAGAGATAAAAGAATCCTTAACCGAACAGACCGACGAAAAATGTGAAAACTGCGGCTCGCCCATGATTATCAAATGGGGCCGCAACGGCCGCTTCATGGCCTGCAGCAATTATCCCGAATGCAAAACGACCAAGCCTCTCGAAGAGGAAGAAAACGGTATCGAAACCGACGTAATCTGCGAAAAATGCGGCGCCAATATGCAGATTAAAAACGGTCGATTCGGAAAATTTCTCGGTTGCACCAACTATCCCAAATGCAAACACACCATGGCCATTACGACCGGCGTACCATGTCCCAATGATAATTGCAAAGGTGAAATTGTCGAGCGCAAAACCAAACGAGGCCGGCCGTTTTATGGCTGCAGCAAATATCCCAAATGCGATTTTGCCTCATGGAGCAAACCGGTTGACAAAAAATGCAAAGCCTGCGGTCATGCCTACATCGTCGAAAAAGAAACCAAAGCCAAAGGCCTGCATCATTACTGCCCCAAATGCAAAACAGTTTCATTCCCCCAACCCGCCAAAGAAGCCGTCAGCAAGTAATCAATAGTCAGATATACAAAACTCAAATACTCAAAAAATGCGCGAGATCAAGCCTTTTTTTTATCTTGTAGGTAGAAATCCCTGCGGTTTCGCCAATGGGATTTGAATTTTATATTCTAAATACAATAAATATTCTTGACTAATCTCGAATATTATTTTATTGTTGTAACAACTATTGTAACGTAATTGAAGATAAATTACAAATATATAGATAATTATCTTTAAGGACGAATCGGCCTAAGGAGGGTGATTATGCGTAATTTGTGGCTAATAAGCCTGATGGCGTTGATAATATTCGTCAGTGCATCGGTGTCGCTGGCACAGGAAAGTATAACCGAAGAAAGCATTTATGAATGCGTTCGGGGTAAGACCTTAGAAGACGCCGGATTATCCGCTTGCGATAGCCTAATGCTGTTATTAAAGGTGGAAGAAGACAGTAGAAATAAATTGACGATGTCGATTACCGGGAGCTTCAAAAGCGACGATGCCGGAGACAAAAACACTACCAATCTTAGCAGTGCCGTGAATATCACCAAAGGCCAATATCCAGGGCAATTACGATTTAAGGCAGCCGGTCATCTGCGCTATGAAGACGGAGAAGTCGAAGATGATGTAACCAAATATCGGCTCAATTATGATTATTACGTTCACCCGAACATTGAATTGTACACATTTATTGAAAAATTCAAAGATAGTTATTTGGGCATTCATCAAAGGATTGAAATAGGTTTTGGCGCCAAATGGGAAAACCATCTATTCGGTTTGATAACGGATAAGGATACTAAAATAATTGAACATTTGAAAACGCAGATGTTAGCAACTGATACGAGTACATTGAGTCCTTATGTGAAAACCGCTCTGTCCACCATTAAAAAACGAGATAGCCGATTAAGGATTGGTTTGGCGCTTACGCTATTTAAGGAGATAGAACATCCGGAAGATATTGTAGAGACCATAAATGATATCGATACCTCCTTTTCCATCCCATCCGAAACACTATATCGTCTTGTCGCATATCAGTCGCTCATATACCGGGCCACCGAGGATTTAAAAATCACAGGCCTTTGTTTTGTCAAAGCCGCCGCTTTTAAGGGCCAATTTGTAGATTTCGATGATATTCGAGTCGATGCCGAATTCAAAGCTGAATTATCACTAAAAGAAGATAAGCACGGTAACGGCAATGTCAGCCTTACCCTGGGCTATAATTACAATTACGATAAACAACCGCCGTCTATTATTCACGACGCGATAAAATACGAAGCCGAAAATAATCACGGCACTTCCACGCTTGGGATAACTATTAAGATTTAAGTAATATCGGGAGGTTAAGTATGGCTACATATAAAGATATTCAAGAATGGGTACGGAGCCACTGTGGGTTTGTGCCCCAGACATGTTGGATCGGGCACTGCAAGGAAATTAATAAAATCCCCTTGATACGAACTCCACCCAAAAAGCGTGTCAAGCCGTGCCCTTCGAAAAAACAGCCTTGTATCGAAAGAGCATTTCGACACTTCAGATGGATGTAATTGTTCATGACGTTCGTTGTTTGCGGCAGTACTGGCAGTAGCAGGTCGAAACCCCCGCGGTTTCGACATTGAGGTTATTTTTCAATAATCTATGGACTCTTTAATTAATCCAAAACTATTTTCTTGCATTTTTGTTATAAATAACTCTGGCCGATTTTTCCGTTTTTGCAAGGCATCAATAATCTGTTCCTTATCCTCTGGTGATATCTTGCAACCCAAATATACCTCAGCAATTATCTCATCCAATAAATCAATTTCTACATTCGTTTTATCAAAGAGAATTAGCCTATATTCATTTTCATAACTCCATGCAGACGATTTAGTAATTAATGGCTTCTGAGTTATTTCCTCATCATCCATTTTGTATGGGTTGAAGAGAGGGTAGTCGATCTCGTATTCTACTTTATGAATATCAATTAAATTGTCAGCGTAATAAAGTGGGTCGTTTCTCATATTATCTAACTTCTGCATATCGAATCCGACACAAAAGCCTCTGTGAGAATTGGAATAATGAGTCCAGAGTAAGATATTTAAACACTCAGCAGATAATGAAAAAATGCCAAAGTCATTAAATAGTTGCTCTCTTGTCATATCTTGAGTCATTTTAATGTGCGTACGATTTCTTAAAAGCCCTTTCTTACGCCATTTCTTTGCAAGATCTCTTTTCTGGATTCGATTCAGATTAGGATTATCTTTATTTATACGATCACTGTATTTATCACTAATTTCTTGTCTCGAGCCTTTATCATATCGTAACGGTATAGTGCCATCAAATGGGTCATTGAAATTTCGAGCGGATGTGAAAAATATTTTATTATGGCTTAAGATTCGCCTGTGTTTTTCAACATGCCAATCTCTATATTTATATAAAATATCAGGATTATCAGTCATTCATCTCATCCTTGGTACTCCGCGTCTAATGACATGAGGAATGATTTATCACTTGACAAACCAGTATTTCCTCAAATGCATTTAATAATAGACCATTTATCTGATAATCGCAATCACATTTTTCTTTCAAAGTTACCTTTAATTACGAGTTCCCCTCTTTTGGTGAGGATAATTATTGGATGGAGTCGTTAATGATGCGAAATACAATAAAGCAAAACGGTGAGTTTCCTAAAAGAATTCGTAATTAACACCGGTTTGATATGACCCAAAACGTTAATCTGAGGAAACAAACCCATTTTCCCGGCAAATGTGGACACATGCCGGTCATCAAAACTTTGGCCAAAAATCCGGGTCATCTACGCGACAGCCAAAAACAGGCCTTTGCCTGTCGTAATCACCACCGACTTGATATGACCAAAAACGTTAATCTGAGGAAACAAACCCATTTTAGAAGTTGCTCACTGTTCCGTCGGTTCCTTAGCGAAGCGGCGAACCGACGGTAGGCCATCTATGCGACAGCCAAAAAGGGATTACATCCCCGACAGCCAAAAAGGGATGACATCCCCGACAGCAGAAAACAGGCCCCAGCCTGCGAAAAGGACAAAACGAACCCAATTCGCTGTAACCTAAATAGGGATTAGGATATACAAAGAATTTTAAAAAATGAATATGTGGATAACTTTAAACCATAGATTGCCGCGCTCACTATGTTCGCTCGCAATGATAAGATGATGGATTTGGACGACAACCCGAGGGTTGTCGCTACGCAAGACTAACACACCCCGCCCTTCGGGCACCCCTCTCAAAAGGGGAACAGGCGAAAGTTGCCACGACAACTCGAGAGTTGTCGTTACATAAAATGTATTTCCGGACAGCCTCTGGACATCTGATTGGCACATAGACAATGAGGCGCAATTTTTTGGCAGGAGCCCTTTAGGCTCTTTTCCACAAGACTATATTGTCAGCCTATTGCATCGCCGTTCTATTTGCCGCTTTTTTTGAAATCAGGATATTGATCGCTTCGGTGACGTTGAGACTACCGTTTTTACCGCGGAGGCGATTATACAGTTCACGTCGGATGAAATCTTTTTTGTTTTCGGGGACTGAGTTCAACTGCGTTTCTCCGGTGACGGCATTGAAACGGCGAACATATTCATCGGCGTCAATCGGTTCCTGGGTGGAAAGTACATATCCGCGACTAATCTGAAATCCGGCCGACTGCAGACGCCGGCAATGTCCACTAACATCCTCGAGGCAAACGCCGATATCCTGCAGAACCGAATTGCAGTTGAAGCAATCTCGATAAACGGCGCGAACATCATCGATTACTTTGAAAAATTCTTTGTAGACGTCGGTATGAAGCGCAATCAAGCCGAACGATCCGCCGGGCCTGAGGGCCCTTTTGACTTCCGCGATGAAAGCATCCTGATCACCAACCCAGGGAAGTACATTGGAAGAAACAATAACATCAAAAAAGTCATCTGAAAACTCCAATGCTAATGAATTGCCAATTTTTAAATCGATATCTTTAAATCCGTTATTCCAAAGTCTGCGGCGACACAACGCAAGCATTTTTTCCGACAGGTCAATTCCGGTAAACTGTTTCGGACTTTTTAGTTTTTTCAAAACTTCCAGCGATAAAAGACCCGAACCGCAACCGATATCCAGGACTTTTTCATTTCCGGTCAGTTTCAAATCTTCGACCAAAGTCCGGACCTGATGCTCCCGGCAGGGAGTTACGATATTGTCATACTCTCGGGCAGTTTCGTTAAACGTATTGTAGCGCATGTGTCACCTCGGGGTTTAGGTGTTAGTCAAGAAAACCATGTTCGCGCATCCATTGGTCGTTATAAATGCGCGACAAATATTTAACCCCTGAATCCGGCAGTATGACGACCATGGTTTGTTTGGCGTCATGTTCGCGGGCGTACTTTAGCGCCCCCCAAACTGCCGATCCCGATGAACCACCAGCAAGAATTCCTTCTTTGGCGGTCAATTCCCGTGCGATAAGAAAACTGTCTTTATCCGAGACTTTGATAAAATGATCGATATATTCGTATTGCAAAGTCGGGCAGTTTTTGTCCTCTCCGATTCCCTCGACAAAATAGGGATGAGGATCGATTAATTTCCCGGATGCTGCAAAATCAGCGAAAACCGATCCGATCGGGTCGATTGCCACTGAAATCAATTTTGGTTTTCGCTCTTTCAAATATTTCGAGCATCCCGACATGGTCCCTCCGGTCCCGACGCCTCCGACGAGAATATCAATATCGCCGCTGGTCTGTTCCCAGATTTCCGGGGCGGTCAGATGATAATGAGCTTCCGGATTGGTGAGATTTTCATATTGATTCAATATAAAATAATCGCCCGTTTCCTCGCCCAGTCTGACAGCGGCGCTGTAATAAGATTCCGGCGATTCGGCCGGGACGGCTGTCGGGCAGACGTGAACTTCGGCGCCGTAAGAGCGGAGAGTATTTATTTTTTCGTCGGACATTTTATCGGGAATAGTGAGAATGACCCGATAATTATGCACCGCTCCGAACATCGCTACCGCTACTCCGGTATTACCGGAGGTGGCCTCGACAATTGCGGTTTTAGGACCGATTTTGCCCTCGGCCATGGCCTTATTCAATATGTATATGGCCATCCGGTCTTTGATTGACCCGCCGGGATTCATGAATTCCGGTTTGACGTAAATCGTCGTTTGCAGTCCATCGGTCATACGGTTGAGTTTAACGAGAGGAGTGTTGCCGACCGTTTCGAGGAGATTGTCAACTTTTCTCGATTTCAATCCCGAGACCGGCATCCTGATTTGGCCGTTTATTTTGAAATTTGTTTTATTGTAGCTCATACTTTCCTCGCAATCAAGATAAATCAAAGACTAATTTTGTCAAGGATTATTTATTCAAATCCCCATCGGTTAATCGTAGATTAAAATTCCCTTCATAACTTTTTGTTATTCTATAAGATAGAAACGATTTTTCCGCCCGTGAGTTCCAGATTCGTAAAAAAAATTGTCAAAATATTTCTTCAAATGGGCGTTTTGATAGGTTATATTCCATAAGTTGAGGCCAGAAAGAATAATAATTTTATGGATATGCAGACTCAAATTAAGAAAACAATCGGGCGATATTCGCTGATTGCTTCCGGCGATCAGATTCTAGTTGCTCTCTCCGGGGGACCGGATTCGGTAGCATTGCTGCATATCCTTGATAATTTGAAAGAACAATACGAAATCTCACTCGCCGCGGCATATATAAATCATAAAATTCGGCCCCGAGCAGCCAGGAAGGAAATATTGTTTTGTTCCGAAATGTGCAAAGAGCTTAGCATTCCGTTTTATCAAGATGAAATTGATATTCCCGGACTATCAATGGAAGAAAAAACCGGTACTGAAGAAACAGGGCGGAAATATCGATATCAAGCGCTGCGAAAAATCGCAAAAGAGAACGGATATAACAAAATCGCGACGGGACATCATCGGGATGATCGAGTGGAAACGATTCTGTTTAATCTGGCGCGGGGAACAGGTCGCCATGGGATGATCGGATTCCAACCTTTTCGAGACAATGTTATCAGGCCTTTATATGATGTCAGTCGTGAAGAAATTTATGATTATCTGGAAGATAAAAAGATTGCCTATGTAATAGATAGTTCCAATACCAGCCCGCGTTATACTCGCAATCGGATACGCAGGCGCTTGATAAAACTGATCGAGAGGGATATTTCGTCATCAGCCAAAGATAATATTATTCGTTTTTCAGAAATCCTGCGGGCTGAGGAAGAGTTTCTCGCCGAGTATACCTCGAAATTATTTGGAAAACTTCACGCCATTACACCGGGCGGGAAGAATACTCTTGATTTGAAAAACAAATTAGACTATGATGTATGGCTCCAGCGTCGCTTATTGGTGCGTTTGTTGAAGCAGTGCGACGTGGATGAAATTGATTATGCCCTTGTCGAAAGGTTGCTCAAGAAGGTTAAAATCGGTAAAAGCGGAAAGATTCAAATCAGCGCTGAGCTATATGCCGATTATTTGAATGAAAAACTATTCGTTTTTAGACCGGGGCGGGAGATAAAGAGCGCTTATATTGAAATCCCGGGCAGATATGATTTGGATTATCCCCGAGTTTGGATTAAATTTGAATATATAGACGAGGATGAGGATATAGAAAGATATAAGAGAGATAAATCCGCAGCCTGTATTGACGCGGAGAAAATCAAATTACCTCTCAGTATCGGGGGGCTCAAACGAGGTCTCAGAATTCATCCTTTCGGTCGGCCGGGCAGGAAGAAGGCGCGAGATTTTTTGACAGATATAAAGTATCCTCGTCCATTACGCGATGAATTGCCCGTCGTATATGATAATGAGGGGGTAGTGTGGTTGGCGGGAATAGAAATTGATCAAAGGTTAGCGATAACCAGACGAACAAGGAAGATTTTGAAAATTGAAATCGGAAGGCGTTAGATTAAAAGCAAAGCCGTTTGAACTGCTCTTCACGCAAAATGAAATCAATCGCGTGATAAGCGATCTGGGTGAGGAAATATCTGAAGATTATGAAGACAAAAATCCGATTCTTCTGGGAGTACTAAAGGGATGTTTTGTTTTTATCGCTGATTTGGTGAGGGCTATTTCTGTTCCTTCAGAAGTTGAGTTTATTTCCGCTCATAGCTATGGATCAGGAGATAAGCCCGGCAAATTAACTTTATCCGGCGGTCCCCAGGTGTCGCTAACCCGTCGTCATATCCTGATGGTGGAAGGAGTTGTTGATACCGGCCGAACCGCGGTTTCCATAATGGAGTCACTAAAAAGTATGGAACCTGCCAGTGTAGAAATCGTTACACTATTAAATAAAACGGGACGCCGGGAGCTTGAAATTGAAATAAAGTATTCCGGTTTTATGATTGAAAAGGATTTTGTTATAGGATACGGGCTCGATCATAATCAATTATATCGAAATTTGCCCGTTATCGGAAAGGTAGTCGAGTTTGAGAAATAGTTACGGAGAAAAGTCTTAATGAAGTTTAACGATAATTATAATAAATCCAATGTGCCTCGGGGTGGAGGCAAAAAACATCCGGTTGATAATAAGAAAGAGGGACCTTCCTGGAAAGGGACCGGCCGGACCGCCTTTTTCTGGATAATGTTGATTCTATCCGCTCTTGTTATTTACAGCCTTATTGGCGATACCGATACGGACGTCGCTCAGATTTCATATTCAGAATTTTTGAGATATCTGGATCAGGATAAAGTCGCGTCGGTTGAGTTTACCAATCGTAAGTTATCGGGGCGCTTTACCGAAGAAATGACAGTCGCGACAGTAGCGGGAGGCGGACGTTTTCGGAAATTTCACCTGCGCATTCCTTTTGAAGATCCCAAGCTTGTGGATAAGCTATCAGAAGCCGGGATAGCTATCAAGGCCAGTCAAGAGGGCTTTAGCTGGGGAACGGTTCTTATCTCAACCGCACCCTGGTTACTTTTGATATTTTTCTGGTTATTCATGATTCGACAGATGCAGGGTGGCGGCGGAGGGCCAAAAGGGATATTTTCATTCGGCAAGAGCCGCGCCAAACTTTTAACCGATGAACGACCCAAAGTCACTTTTGCCGATGTGGCCGGAGCCGAAGAAGCCAAAGAAGAATTATCGGAGATTATTGATTTTCTGAAGGACCCGGGCAAATTTCAAAAACTGGGCGGCAAAATTCCCAAAGGCGCTCTTCTATTAGGCGCTCCGGGAACTGGCAAAACGCTTCTGGCGCGGGCTATTGCCGGGGAGGCGGACGTACCGTTTTATTCAATGTCCGGTTCTGATTTTGTAGAGATGTTTGTCGGCGTTGGAGCCTCTCGCGTTCGCGACTTATTTGAGCAGGGCAAGAAAAACGCTCCCTGTATTATATTTATCGATGAGATTGACGCCGTCGGACGTCATCGTGGCGCGGGATTAGGGGGCGGACATGACGAACGCGAACAAACTCTCAATCAGCTTCTGGTCGAGATGGATGGTTTTGAATCTAACGAAGGCGTAATCCTGATTGCCGCAACTAACCGTCCCGATGTTTTGGATCCTGCGCTTTTGCGTCCGGGACGATTTGACAGGCAGATTGTGGTCGATATTCCTGATGTTCGAGGTCGAGAAGGAATATTTAAGGTCCATACTCGGAAAGTTAAACTGGACAACGACGTAGATTTGAAAATTCTTGCGAGAGGAACGCCGGGCCTGTCGGGAGCCGATATTGCCAATTTGGTTAATGAAGCGGCCCTTCTGGCGGCTCGTAAAGATAAAGATTCCGTTGAGATGTCGGACTTTGAGGATGCCAAAGATAAAGTCATGATGGGCGCCGAGCGCAGATCGATGGTGATTACCGATGAGGAAAAGAAAACGACCGCCTATCACGAAGCGGGTCACGCCATACTCGCAAAGCTGATTCCCGGGGCTGATCCGGTGCATAAAGTCACTATAATTCCCCGAGGCCAGGCTCTGGGCGTAACTCATTATTTGCCTATCGATGATAAGCATAACTATAACAAAAAGTATATGGAAACCCGCTTGGTTTATTCGATGGGTGGCCGGGTAGCGGAGAAATTAATATTCAATGATTACAATACCGGCGCCGGAATAGACATTCAGCAGGCAACCGTTTTGGCGAGGAAAATGGTTTGCAATTGGGGTATGTCCGATAAGTTAGGCCCGGTCGATTTCGGTTCCAGAAAGGAGCATATCTTCCTGGGACGGGATATTCGGGAACAGCGAGATTTTTCGGAAGCGACGGCTCAATTAATCGACAGCGAAATTAAACGATTTGTTGAGGAAGCAGAGGCGACAGCGACGAAATTATTGAGCGAAAATGTTGAAAAGCTTCACCGGCTTGCTGAAGCATTATTGGAAAAAGAAATAATCGATGGGAATGAAATCGACGATATCATCAACCCCTCCGACGGAAAATCAGAAGAAACCCCGGAAAAAGCTCCGCAATCCGATTGATCGAGATAAGATTGTCGAAGGGGTAAGGCTGATACTGGAGGGTGTCGGAGAGAATATCAACCGCGAGGGGTTGCTGCGGACTCCGGAACGAGTCGCCGAATTTTATATTGAGGCGTTTTCCGGAGTGGGGATTAAGGCCAGCGAAAAAGTCTCATTATATACGGCTGAAAATCGGGATGAAATGGTAATTGTCAAAGATATTCCATTTTATTCAATTTGCGAGCATCATCTCCTACCGTTTTTTGGGAAAGCGCATGTTGCCTATATCCCTAACAACAATAAAATAACCGGATTTTCGCATCTGGCCCGGGTTATAGAGACTCTCGCTCGCAGGCCTACGACTCAGGAAGTTATGACTTCCAAGGCGGCCAATATCATTCGCAAAACGATTAATCCCAAAGGGGTTTTGATTGTTACCGAGGCCGAGCATTTATGTCTGACTATGCGAGGGATAAAAAAACCAGGTACGATGACGATAACGTCGGCCATCCGGGGATGTATGCGCAAGGACGCGACTCGGGCCGAAGCTTTTGCTCTTATTAAGGGACAAAAATAATAAATTCTCGATAGATATAGAATGCTCTAATGCCGAACGAGAAGTTGGCGATAACGCTGTCTGATAACAATCAAATAAAGTTCACCCGCCCGGCGGTAATGGGGATTGTTAATTGTACACCCGATTCATTCACTATCCATTATTCATCTCAGGAGGAAGCGATATCAAACGCAAGGCGTATAATTGAAGAAGGCGCCGATATTCTTGATCTTGGCGGCGAGTCAAGTCGGCCAGGTTCGGAACCTGTATCATCCGAAGAAGAATTAAATCGCGTTATACCGGTCATTGAAAACCTGCGCGGCTTTTCCAATATTCCTATATCAATTGACACTACTAAGGCAATTGTCGCGGGAAAAGCATTGACATCGGGGGCAAATATAATTAATGATATATCGGCTTTTGCTTTTGACGCCGATATGCCTGGAATTGCGAAGCGGTTCGATTGTCCTGTTATTATGATGCATATTAAGGGAATTCCGAAATCGATGCAGGACGCTCCGCATTATGACGATGTTATTAATGAAGTCTCCATATATTTTTCAGAAAGAATTGACTTTGCCGTTGCTCAGGGAATTAAGCGAGAAAAGTTGATTCTTGATGTCGGGATAGGCTTTGGCAAACGGGTGGAAGATAATTTGAAGCTCATTAAGTATTTGAAAAGTTTTGAATCGTTCGGGTTGCCTCTTTTGTTAGGCGCATCTCGAAAATCGTTTATTGGCAAAATTACCAGGGCCGAAGTTGAAGACCGCGTTTCAGGTTCACTTGCCGTCGCGGCGATCGCGGTCAATAACGGAGCCGATATTATAAGAACTCATGATGTGGCGCAAACCCGGCAAGCGGTGGATATGGCGTTTGCGTTGCGAGAGGCTTAGATGGAACTTTTTACTCTTGGTTTTATCAAATTTCGTCTGATCGATTTACTCGATATTCTTATCGTTGCCTATATAATTTATAAGCTCCTGACCTTAATGAAGGGCACTCGTTCGGCCCAGATGATTACGGGACTGATTTTGGTTTTATCTTTGGCGTTTATCGCTTTTTGGTTCCGTCTCGAAGGTTTGATGTGGCTGTTTACTCGTTTCGCGACTGTTGGTATTATTGTTGTGGTGATAATTTTCCAACCGGAACTACGCGGAATGCTGGCTCAGATGGGGCATAGTCGAGTATTTCGGATGCTCGTTAAATATGAGGGGACCAAAATCATTGATGAGGTCGCCCGGGCGGCGATACGACTGGCGGAATTGAAATACGGGGGATTACTGGTTATTGAACGCTCGGTTGGTCTGAAGAATTTTATCGAAACCGGAAAAATACTAAATGCTCAGTTATCGGCCGAGGTCATTACGACGTTGTTTACGCCTTATACTCCCCTGCATGACGGCGCTGTGATTATTTCGAGTGAATTTATTTCAGCCGCTGCCTGCACTTTGCCTCTGACTAAAAATCCCCGGTATCGGAAACTCTACGGAATGCGCCATAAGGCGGCCATCGGCGTGACGGAAGAATCGGACGCGATTGTGGTTGTTGTTTCGGAAGAAACCGGGGAGATTTCGTTGGTCTACCAGGGGATGTTGCATCGCGACATTGATCGTTCTGATTTGCGAGATACCCTGACGGATTATTTTAAGAAATAAATTTTTTTTTTGAGGCAGTAAAATAAATTTTTTATTTGATATTTTTTAGTTTTAGAGAGCTTCTTCTAAATTATTATTTATCAATGCATTATGGGTAATTTTTGATAATTGTGCCACGAAATAATACTTTTTCATTGCGTTATTATCAACAATTTGCTATATCTTCATATACTGTAATTGTTTGAGAGGTTACTATTATGTCTGAAAGAGCAAAAAAATCAATAAAACGGGAAAATCGCTTCGATAAAGCAATAAAAATTTTTCGAAGAAACAATGGTCTGCTTAGAACTTCGCAGGCAAAATCAAAAGGGATTCATGAAAGCACAATATACGAACTATACAGAAGGGAAAGACTAGAGCGCATTTCGAGGGGACTATTTCGACTTCGAGATCAACCCGCAGTAAGTTTTTCAGATTATGTAATAATATCGAAAAGGATACCAAATTCAATCATATGCCTCATTTCATCTTTGTCTTACTTTGAATTGACAAATCAAATACCACATGAACTCTATATTGCGATTAAAGCATCCACTAGAATACCTGAATTTGAAGCTCTTCCAGTTATACCATTTGAATATAGTGCAAATCACTTTGAAAAGGGTGTTGAAATTCACAAGGTTGGCAAAGTACCTGTCAGGATTTATTGTCCCGAGAGAACAATTATGGATTGCTTCAAATATAGGAACAAAATCGGTCTCAATATTGCCATAGAAGCACTTAAGCTTTATCGAAAAAAGATGCCCATACGGATGGATTTGCTGGAAAAATACGCAAGAATGAACAGAGTTTTTCGAATTGTAAAACCATATCTTGAAGCAATTATATGACCCCAGACGAAATAAAAAATATTCCTGCATCAATTAGAGGTCGGTTACAGAATAAGGCCCGCGAGACAGGCAGGGTTTTTTCCGAAATCCTGCAGTATTATGCTATGGAGTGTTTTCTTAACCGGCTATCAATGTCAAAATATATTGATCGATTTTTCTTAAAAGGCGCGTTGATGTTAGTTGCCTGGCAAGCGCCGCAAAATCGTCCAACAATTGATATCGATTTTTTGGCAAGAATTGACAATGACCTGACCAATATTGAAAGTGTAATTCGCGAGATTTGTTCAATAGAGGTGGAATCAGATGGATTACGATTTGATACAGAAAGTATCCGCAGTGAGCGAATAGCTGAGGATGTTCAATATGAAGGAATTCGCGTATCATTTATCGCTTATCTTGAGAAAAGTAGAATAAATATGCAAGTAGATATTGCATTTCACGATAAGATTTATCCCAAACCAATTGATATAGAGTATCCCCGGATATTGAAACAAAAGGGTTCGCTAAATCTCAAAGGCTATACTATGGAAAGCGTTATTTCTGAAAAATATGAGGCAATGGTCAAACTTGGTGTTATTAATAGTCGTATGAAAGATTTCTATGATATATGGTTGTTGTCAAAAATGTACGATTTTCAAGGGGGGATTTTGAAAGAGGCATTAATGGCTACTTTTACAAATCGGGGAACTACTATACCCCAGTCAGATTATCCCCTGAGTGGAGCACTACGGAATGATATGGATAAACAAAAAATGTGGACTGCGTTTATTAAAGTGGGTCGGATTCAGGATGCGCCGGAGCGATTTGGAGATGTTGTAGATTCCATAAAACGATTTTTGTTTCCCGTACTTCAATCAATAATATCCAAAAAGGATTTCAATAAACGATGGTCGTATTCGAAAAACTGGAAATGATTCATATTTGAAAATTGACTTGCCGGCAACAATAAACCAATTAGATATTAGCCGGCAATTGTAGTGAGCCTGTAAGGAATTTTGTGTAAATGTAAATAATTGATTATGCTTCGAAATTGAAAACTGAAGCATTTACACAGGAGACCAACATGAGTTCGATTGATCCCGCTCTAATCAAAGAATTACTCAAG
>JAZGGI010000002.1 GCA_036480375.1 Candidatus Zixiibacteriota bacterium | reverse complement strand
AGTCGGGTAATATCGTTAATGAACTGGCCCAGGCGTCAGATAAGATCGGCGAGATCATTGGTGTCATCGACGATATTGCCGATCAGACCAACCTGTTGGCCCTCAATGCCGCTATCGAAGCGGCTCGTGCCGGAGAGCAGGGACGCGGTTTCGCCGTTGTCGCTGATGAAGTTCGCAAACTGGCCGAACGGACCGGCAAAGCGACCGGCGAGATTACTGAGATGATCAAGGGCATTCAAAACGATTCCGGACGCGCCGTGACATCGATGGAAGAAGCGGGAACGATGGTTGAGGAAGGCAAGACGTTGGCCGATAAAGCCGGCGGCAGCCTGACCGAGATCAACTCAATGTCGTCTCAGGTAATGGATATGATCGTTCAGATCGCGACGGCGGCCGATCAGCAGTCGGCGGCGGCGGAGCAGATATCGAAGAACATGGAACACATCGCGACGATCACGAAGCAAACGTCGGTTGGCGCCGAGCAGTCGGCTTCTGCGGCGGAAGAACTCAATCGCCAGGCCGAAGGCATGCAGCAAATGGTCGCGCAATTTAAGGTCAAAGAAAACGCGTAATATCTGCCTAATTATTTTCGGGGGCGGGCAAATAAATTCGACGTCCGCTCCCGCATACAATCCCTAAGTCCAAAATATAAAATTTCAGCGTACATTTATTTTAAGCCCATGCCGATAATATCTTTATAGCATCATTGCGGAAAATAGGCTGGGGTATGGGTGCCAAATTAAAATATCGAAAAATTGATAACTCCAAAGTAAACGATGTTTCTCAAGGCATAACTGAGTACACTCTTCCGGAAGAACAACTCATAAAAAAAACTCATGATCTTGACGAACGAATAAAAGAGCTAAATTGCCTGTATGATTTTTTGAAATTATCCACAGATAGAAATCTAACCATAGATGAAGTCCTGCAGGAGACAGTCAATCTCATTCCCCCCTCATGGCAATATCCTGAGATAACTTGTGCCCGTTTGACTATCAACGACCGGGAATATAAGACGGAAAATTTCGAAGAAACAAGATGGAAGCAATCGGCGCCAATTATAGTTTTTGATAAACCTGCGGGTGAACTGGCAGTGTTTTATGCAGAAGAAATGCCGGAAATGGATGAGGGGCCTTTTCTCAAGGAAGAGAGGAACTTGATTAACGAACTGACGGCGGCAATCAGCAGATTTATTGAACTGAAACAATCCAATGAATTAATTCGAGAAACCAATAAAAGGTTGCATCATGAACAGGAAACCGTGAGAGCGAAAAACAATGCCCTTGAAGAAATATTAGATCAAATCGAAGGGAAAAAGCGAAAAATAGCCATAGAAATACAGTCAAATATTGACCGAATTGCCGTACCGCTTCTCGACATTCTTAAAGAAAGAATCGCTTCGGGGGATCATCACTATATTTCTCTAATAAAAAATTGTTTATCTGATATAACTTCGCCGTTTGTTGATGAATTACAGCGGAAGTATGCAAAACTAACCCCCCGTGAAATTGAAATCTGCAATATGACAAAAAACGGTTTCTCGTCAAAATCTATCGCGTCGGCGTTTAATACGTCGGTTCATACCGTCTATAATCAGAAGAAAAACATTCGAAAGAAACTGGGATTATCTCGTCAGGGGATAAATCTGGCAGTCTATCTTAAGAATTTGAAATAATACTCATTCCCGGATTAAAATTGAATGGCGAAAGATTGGCTATAAGGCATAGCCAATCAATAGCCGATTAATCATTATCGATAAAATTGTCCATTTGACGAAAAATACTATCAGTAGGGTATCATCAACTTAACTTTATGAGGAGGGTTTTATGAAAACACACTATCTCTGGATTTGCACTCTTTTCGTTTTCTGTTTTTCGGGGGTATCAACGGCTCAGGATTTTGGTAAGTTGCTTGAGGCGGTCGACAAGCTGGAAGCATCGCTAAAAGAGATGGTCGTCGCTGAACAGACCCAGCGAGAAAAAGCCATTAATACTTTACGGCAGGAATTGGAAGCTTTGCAAGCCAATGTGGAGGCATTGAAGGGCAGTACGGCAATCGGTTTTGGATCGCCTGAGGAAATTTCCGA
>JAZGGI010000001.1 GCA_036480375.1 Candidatus Zixiibacteriota bacterium | reverse complement strand
CTGTCAACGTTGGTGACGCGGTATATTCCATCAGCGCTGTTTTTAAGGGCGGTCCGCCACCGGAGTGTGGTCAAATCGATTAAAGGATAACAAGCGAGACACTTATCTGATTTTCCCCCGGATAAGTTGAGCTTCGAGATATGAACGCCGTGCCGAAATTCTTCGGCCCGGCGTTTTTTAATATAATTTTTAATTATAAATGTTGATTCTGTGGTTGAAACAAGATGCATTTAGCATAATTAAATCTTTTTTTTATTGATTATTTTTTAATTACGTATAAATTACTGATGGGCTAATTCTAAATTTACCCTTGGAATCAATGACATTTTTTAATATCTTGCCCGTAAATTGGTCACTCGATAAATACTATAAGTTTTCGTTTAGCGTTAAAGGAAGCATTCAGACAATAGATTTCCTCACCTCATGTCTGAAATTATAAATGTGAAATCATTCATTTTGAATGAATATTGAATTGGGGAGTGAATAAATGTCTTTTTCTATGAATTTTGTTATCGATGCCGATATCGAGCGCCGCGTAATGATCTCGAAAATATATGGAGTCTGGAAACGAGAGACAGCTCTTCATTATCATGAGGATTATATTGAAGAGGCTGCTCCTCTGATTGGTCAAAAATGGGCCAGGATCGTCAATTTATCTAACTGGAAACCTTCTTACCCGGAAATAAATAAGATTCTCGGAGAACATATGCGCTGGTCTAAAGAAAATGGCAACATACTGGCAATCTATGTAATCGATAATCCCGTTACAAAGAATCAGTTAAAGAAAATGTTCTCGGCAGGCGATACCGGCACAATTAGTAAAACCGTAAAAACCCGCGAAGAAGCCGAAAAAATACTGCTTGAACACGGTTTTTAGATTATTATTTTAAGTACTTATCAAACCAATTCCTAATCAACTCCAGGCGAGCGATGCGTCTATCGGGACGACCATGCCGTGACAAACCATGAGGTTCTTCAGGAAAACGAATAAATTCAGCCGTTCGTTTCATCATTTTTAAAGTCACGAATAATTGTTCAGCCTGCTCAATACCGCACCGCAAATCCTGCTCAGAATGAATTATCAAAAGTGGCGTTTTTATATTTCCGGCATAGGTCAGAGGCGAACATCGTTTATAAGTTTCTTCGGTCGTCCAGGGTAAGCCCAGAAATTCTCGGTTAAGGCTGTATCCCATATCTGAAGTACCAAAAAAACTTTTTAGATTAACCACCGATCTCTGTGTCACCGCCGCCCGAAATCTATTCGTATGCCCAATTATCCAATTCGTCATATAGCCGCCATACGACCCACCCGTCACGCCCATTTTCTTCGAATTCACAAACGGCAAATTCTCAAGGTAATCGGCCGCGGCCATGCAATCGGTGTAATCGATAGTGCCCCAATCGCCGACAATTGTCCCGGCAAACGTCTCCCCCCGTCCGCCTCCACCTCGAGGATTGGTATAAAAGACAACATACCCCTGCGACGCCAAATACAGCATCTCAAAATAAAATGTATAGCCATATTGACTTCTGGGACCGCCGTGAATCTCCAGAATAGCCGGATATTTCCGATTCTTGGTAAACCTGGGCGGTGTAATCATCCACCCCTGGAGCTTAGTACCGTCCTGGGCCTTAAACCAAACTTCTTTTATGCCGGGCATATTGATTTCAGTCATCATTTTCCGGGACGGTGCCGTCAGTACTTTCGACTTGATGTCACCATTATAGACGGCAGGAATCAAATGCAGTTCACCCGGAGTCTTTTGGGTTGAATATACCGCCGCAAATCTCTTACAGTTTTTCCCAAATGAATATTCCTTGATATGGCATTTCTTTTTTGTAACTCGAGTCGGCAATCCGCCTTTGGCAGGCACATAAAACACATTCGTACATCCCGTATCGGACGACGCGAAATAAATCCGCTTCCCGTCAGGTGACCACACCGGCGTCGGCACCATAAAAGCCTCACCCATATCCCCAATCGTGGAATCCTTTACCTGCCGATCAAATTTGGGAATTAAATCCCGGGCCCGCGGCCTCCCGCCGATTCCTACCGTCCACAAATGAAAATTAGTTACTCCCCAGGGATCATCCGGATTGGCATGCCCCACATAAGCCAGCTTCTTACTGTCAGGAGAAAACGATAATTCCATCTTGGGACCGACCGGCGTTTGAATTTTCCTGAGTTTACCCCCTTTCGTCGGCAAAACAAAAATATCATCATGCATCACATCGACATCAGGATTCCTGGATCGATTTGAAACAAACGCGATTAATTTGCCATCGTGTGACAATGTTGGTCCCATATCATCATATTTGCCCTTTGTCAATTGAATCATTTCCCCGCCATCAACATTTACTTTCCAGATATGATATCTATCACGGGGAAGAAATCCGGCTCCGTCCAAACGATAGAACAACCGAGTAATGCGCCGATAAGCCGGCGCCTCCTTCTTTTTCTTTTCATCCTTAATTTCATGCGAATCATTAAGGCGAAATTGAAAAACAATCTCTTTGCCATCAGGCGTCCAGTTCAAGTGCGAAAACGAACCATCCCGTTCGATTAATTTTCGCTCGCTTCCTCCCTCTATAGGCATAAGATAAATACCCGTTTTCTTATTACGTGTTGATATGAAAGCAATGGTTTTTCCATCATGCGACCACGCCATCCCTCGATCATATACCTCTCCATAAGTATATTGCCGGGATTTTCCCGATGCGATATCGACAACATGAATTCTTGAGTAGTAATTGCGCCGGTCTTCAGATATGTTTTCAATAGTATAAGCGATTTTTTTCTCATCAGGCGACATCTTGGCCGAAGTTAAAAGTTCAATATTAGTGAAAACGCCCGCCTCGATTTTACGGCTTTTCTTTTTCTTTAACATAGATTTATTCCTCTATTGAGTAGACTAATTCTCAATATAAAATATGATTTTCAAACTGATTGAAATTAAGCTGCGGTCGGTAAAAAGTCAATAAACGGGAAACGCTTATGTCATGGGACGATAAGCACGCTTTTCAAAAGTTATCACATCGTTTACCGTTGATACATAGAAGTAATTTTCGCAACTGAACGGAATATAAATTAGTCGGGAATTCTCTATGGAAAATTTAAAATCATCTATGGATAAATTTGTTTTGTTAGCCGCATGAGAGCAGTATAGTGTTATCTCAGCTATCCGATGCGCCTTTTGTAACCCTACCGTTGCCGGTAAAAAGCGCCTATCCAGATCGTCAACCGGCTCAATGTTCAACGTCTGTCCCGACGCCGTGACTCTCTTGGTCAAACGACGCATGGCGTCAAAGTTGGAAAATGTAAACGCCGGCACAATCAAATTCTCGGAATTATCCGTATGATAATATGATTTGACAAAATCATTAATCAAATTTACCGGCGCTCGGAATGACCAAAATGGAAACAGCTGAGTATTTCTATTGCCAATGTTACCCGATTCAATAGCTTGAAAAATCCCCTCATTTAAAGTTACATTATTATCGATAGAAACCGCGATATGACAATTACGGCATATATAAACACATGAACTGCTCGCCGGGAGATCGATCCCGCAATTCTTGCAGCGATGCATTGTAACTGAAACCTGACCATAGTCAATTAATGATGTCTGACCCTGATGTTCGTCAGTTGGCTCATCTGAAGGATTAACAACCGACAAAACCCTGCCAACGACTCCGTCGCAGACTATTCTTTGCGGGCTTCCTCGGGATATATGTTCAAAAATCCCGAAAGGAAAATAAACAATCGAACCCTCGGGAAACATAAGTTCACAGGCAACACATCGCCCGGGCTCGCCCGTATGCTTGCTCATTTCTACAGAATCACTGGCTTGTTTTACCGTCGCCTCCCATGATTTCTCAATTGGAATATATTGAGCCGAATCATCATGATCTTCGGCCGACTTCGGATACATCTTTATATAATCGGTTCGCCGTCCCAGAGAAGGCGGTATCCCGGAAATCTCAGTCGTCGCCGCCCAGGTCGTTGAAAAAGGCGAAAGTTGTACCGTTAGTTTTTTTTCATCCAAACTCGATGGTTTTGCGGTTAATGACTTTCCAATAACGCGTCCGGTTACAAATACACCACGATAATCAAGCTGCGTTGTCAAAATATTAGAGTTCGTATTTCCGGTATAGCTTTCGGTACGCTTTGCTTTCACCTTTAGTTTAACCGCGTCGATTTTCCAGTATGGATAATAAACCACTTTATATGACAAGCCCGGACCGGTCAAAGGCAAACCGGCATTTTTGAGATATCGATCCACCTGAAAACGAAGCTCTCGCTTTTGTATTTTCATCGGGACATAATAGACCGACGTCGACTCCGGCATTACCAATCTCAACACCGAACCGCAGAAAGAGCATTCGATGGAGAAAAAATCATCCTGCAATTCCAAATCGGCCCCGCATCCGGGACAGGTAACATTAATATAAAAACCGGCTTTTTTATTCGGCCGCATCATCTCCGCTAACCTTCTTGCCGCATTCACCGCAGAACTTCGACCCCGGAATTAATTCCGTCGAACAATGCGGACAGGTCGGCTTAACATCCAATTTATGTCCGCAATTCATGCAAAAACTCGCTTCGGTCGGCAGCTCATGACTGCAACTGGGACACATATTCAGTTTTATCATGGCATGACCGCATCGATAACAGAACCGAGATTGCTCCGGCGTATCGGTATGGCAGGCCGGACAGGTCACCGTCGGAACCGGTTCGCGACGAAGCTCGGTCTGCTCCGGAGAAAATACTTTCTGCATCATCCCCGGCACCATCAAACCGATTCCGGCGCCCATTCCAATTCCGGCTCCGGCCGCGGCCGGACCGCCGGCTGTACCCAAACCTTTAGCCATTTCAAATTTCAGGAATTTATCAAGATCGCCTACCGCTTCCATTCCCGAACGCTGATCAATCATTTTCGAAACATCTTCCGGAGGGGTAATCGAGGAAATATAGAAATCGACCAATTCCATACCGTACTTGATGAACTCATCCGAGACGATCCCTTTGAATTCCTCGGCTAATTCGGTATAGATAGCTGGTAATTCAAGTATCGAATCGAGTTTTTCGCCCAGCATATCATTCATTCGCGCGATAATTACATCACGCAAATAATCCTGAATCTCATCAGTGCTATACCGTGACTGGCGGCCGACGATTGAATTCAAAAACAGGGCCGGCTCGGCAATCCGCATCGTAAAAGCGCCGTGCCCGCGCAACCGAATCAAGCCCAGCCTGGAATCTTTGAAAGTCACCGGATGCTTGGTACCCCATTTCAAATTGGTAAACGTCTTCAAATTTACGAAATATACTTCTGCCCGAAAGGGAGAGTTAAATCCATATGGAAACGCCAGCAAACGCGTCAGGATCGGAACGTTTAAAGTCGAAAGCGTATGCCGCCCGGTCGTAAATGAATCGGCGGCATGACCGCTCTTGAAAAATATGGCCATCTGGCTGTCGCGTACAATTAACTGCGCCCCCAGCTTAAAATCGGCCGAACCCTCCTGAGGAATCCGATGAATCATCTCCTCGCCCGAAGGATCCATCCACTCGATAACTTCCATCAAAACTGACATTCTATTCTCCCGCGTTTATTAAATTCAGACTATATACTCCTATCTTCGACCGATATTCGCCAATTGTCACTTTTTTGGACATTCTGCCCCCATTCCCCTGGCTAATGTTCAAATAATGGACTTCAAATATCCCAATATGGATACCCGGATAAACAATATTTTTCTGATCCTTTGTAAACACTGTTTATCCCTTTTCCCATAAATCTAATATCCTTATCGTAGAGACTACCCTCGCTTTGTCTCTATATGAGCATTTCAACTTTTAATTCGATCATACACCCATGTCTTTCCCTCGAAAGGGCGTGTAAAAAAACCACCGCCGGGAGTTGCGGCAGGTCTTGATTTTGTGAAAACAAAATTGTGACCTGCCGTAAGACAAAAGCCTACGAATCTAAAAGCTTCTCTGGTATTGTAGCCTCAGATCACTACAGTACTTTTTTTTGTTGAATTCATATTGATTTTTTTTGAATATTTATCCGTGTTCAGATAAAAACCGCATTTTATCAGCTCGATTTTGGGAGGTAAAAACCAGCACTTTATAAAGGAGACAAAATGAGACATATCAAACTATCTCAGACTTTGATTCTTTTTGCCATATTAATTATATCTTCAGCGACGGTATTCGCTCAAGCCCCCGACATGATAATGTATCAGGGTCGGCTGACCGATACCGACGGCGCCCCAATCACGACCACCACCCAGGTTATCTTCACCATTTACGACGCGGATGTTCTCGGCAATGATCTTTTTGCTGATACTTTGGATATTACACCCGATAATAATGGTCTCTTTACCGCCGAAATCGGCCCGGTAAACGCAAGTATCTTTAATGGCGCTCAGCGTTTTATTGGAATCAAGGCCGGTGCTGACGCCGAAATGGATCCCCGGCAACTATTAACTTCGGCGCCCTATGCCTATTCGGCTGAAAGAGCGCAAACCGTTCCCAACAACAGCATTAACGATATAAAAATAACCGATGAGCCAGGCTTAGCATTCAAAGAATCGCTGCCCGCAAATATCTTTAGGGAAATCCCAGACGGATATACCGTTCTCGACTCAATTTCTATTTCAGCACCTTCCTCTGGTTATATATATATCTGGGCTCACGTCGACATTGCCATTGACCATGTGTTGGGTACCCGTGATGAAATCTATTTTCAAGTCGCGACAACTCCTTCGACGATAGTTTTTGGGAATTATGGATTTTCCCAGATAATGGTTCCCAGTGAACTGCCTACCCAGGCGAGCAGATATTACACTTATCCGATTGATGTTCACCGTCCCTTCTTCGTAAATTCAGCCGGTACTTATAAGTATTATTTCAACGCCAGGACCATATCAGGCTTTGCTGATATTGACCGATTTTATAATCTCCAATTAACCGCCTTCTATTTCCCTACGGCTTATGGAACCGTTGACAAATCTTCAATAGCGACAGAAAATAATCAGCCAAACTCCTTAACCGGAGAATAATTGATAAATCTTAGAATATAACAGGAGCCGAATTCCCGGCTCCTGTTCTCTTATAATTCACTAATTTGTAACATCTTAGAGACAAAATAACTATAAATCACGATAAAATTTTCCTCAAAACTTGAAAATCCGACCAAATTTTCGTATATATTATAGTAATGGGCAATGTCTCCGAGCCAAATTATCGGTTTTGAGCCAAACGCCCAGTCAAATCAAATCCAATCCCATCTGGTTTTGCTTTGGTTATTTTGCGGAGGTTAGCCGTGTTTAAGGTTAAGTATTTCAGAAATATTGACTGTATCGACCGCTTGTCGGATAATGAAAAAGTCGCTTTGGCCCCGGTCAACACCCGCTACAAATTCAGGGCCAACGATTATTATTTATCGCTCATAGACTGGAATGACCCTGACGACCCGATCCGGAAAATAGTCATTCCCGACATAAGCGAACTCGACGAATTCGGAGAGTTAGACCCGTCCGATGAAGAAGCCAACTATGTCGCTCCCGGCTGCCAGCATAAATATCCTCACACGGTCCTGCTTCTTTGCACTGAAACGTGCGGCTGTTTCTGCCGATTTTGTTTCCGCAAACGCCTGTTCATGGACAAAAACGACGAGGTTGTTAAAGACGTCACTCCCGGCATTGAATACATCAAAAATAATCCGCAAATTACCAACGTCTTATTAAGCGGTGGCGACCCGCTTTTGATGTCAACCGGAAGGCTGGAAAATATTATCAAGTCTCTTCGGAAAATTGATCATGTGCAAATTATTCGCATCGGGACCAAAATGCCCGCCTTCAATCCCTATCGCATTATCGACGACCCGAAACTGCCCGAAATGCTGTCCCATTACAGCCTGCCCGATAAACGGATTTACATAATGACTCATTTCAACGTCACCAATGAATTGACCGATGAGGCCATTCTCGCCCTTGATATTCTCATGAAATCCGGTGTCGTATTGTCAAATCAAACTCCCATCCTGAAAGGCATAAATGACAAGCCGAACGTTTTGGCCAACTTGATGAATAGCTTATCGACCATCGGCGTTACCCCTTACTATTTTTTCCATTGCCGCCCCACAACCGGCAACAAACCTTATGCCCTGACCATTCCTGAGACTTATTTCGCCTTGGAAAGCGCCAGGAAGAAAGTCAGCGGTCTTGCCAAACGAGCTCGACTGGTCATGTCCCACGAACGAGGCAAAATCGAGATTGTCGGTATCTCTGATGATTATATTTATCTGAAATACCATCGCGCCAAATATCCCGAAGACGAAGGTAAACTCATTATTTATTACCGCAACAATAACGCCTTCTGGATGGATGACCTGACACAGGTCCATGATTCTCACATTGAGGCCGAGCGTCTGGCGCATCAATTTATTCGGGTTACAGGAACAGATTAACTTCAATATTTATTTAACTTATCTATGAAAATTCTACCGTAATTTGTGGACAAAACCTTCATCCTATTATAAATTAAGCTTCCCAAAGTGTTAGAAATTTTTTATGTAATTCGAAATAGATAAAACAGGGACGAGTATAAATGGCAGACAAAAAACCAAACGCGATAATTACTCAGAGAATTGAAGTTACCAAAGATTTAATCAAGCTGCGCGTCGTTCCCGACGGATGGGAACTTCCCGATTTCGAACCGGGCCAATATGTGACGTTGGGCATGCCCGCAACATCACCTCGCTCTGAACGAGCCGACGTCGAAGAACGCCCGCCCAAAAATCCGGATCGTATAATCATGCGCGCTTACTCGATCGCGTCATCGTCAATCGCCAGGGAATATATCGAATTATATATCGGCATGGTCCACACCGGCTCCCTCTCTCCTCGCCTCTTTGAATTAAAGCCCGATGACAATATTTGGATGTCCACCACTTTTCGGGGCATGTTTACCCTGCGGGAAGTCCCTCCCGAATTCAATAGTGTTTTAATCGCGACCGGAACCGGAGTGGCTCCTTACATGAGCATGATCCGCACCGAATTATCAAGCGGCCTCAAACGGCGCTTCGCTGTCTTTCATGGCGCCTATCATTCCTACGACCTTGGCTATCATTCCGAACTATCGGCCTTAGCCGCGGTAAGCGAAAATTTTTCCTATTTTCCGACCCTGTCACACGCTCACGAAGAAAAAACACCCTGGAATGGGCATGAAGGATTCGTCCAGAAATTATGGACCGACAGCATTCTTGAAAAAGAATGGGGAATACGGCCGACCTCCGAAAATACTCATATTTTCCTGTGCGGAAATCCCTACATGATCGAGGAAATGACTGAGCTTTTAAAAAAAGAAGGATTTCAGAAACATTCCAAAAAAAATCCCGGCCAAATCCACTCCGAACAGTATTTTGTAAAGTTATAGGTCCAAACCAAATTATTGTTGCTTAAGGGCAACAGTCTCATGCTCTCGCCGAAAGTTTTTTTGACCTGAACTCTCGTTGCAAAGAAAATTCTTTATCGGGAATTTTCTAAAACCGTTTCGAATTACTGGCAGGAATCCTGCCCTATCGGTCTCATTCCCGATAGATACAAAATTGTCCGCTTACCGGCACCGCAAGATTTATGGCAAACTCCAGCGGGGGAGACCCGGGATGCTGATAAGGCTCCGTAATCGAAATAGTATACGTCCCCGGAGCTAAATCCGTAATTTCCAGTTCAATATCGTAGGGGCAAATACAATGACAAGGGGAAATTAGAAAAATCTCTTCCTCGACTATTTCAATAATCCCGTCTTCCATATTAATATTAACCGAAAAACTATCGGCGCAACAATTGGCGGTCATGTCTGTGTGCCTGAGATATAGCAGCCCCGTGCTATCATATGTAAACTCGACACAGGTTTGATTAAAACCGCTCGCCTTTAAATTATTGACATCCAATAGGCCTTTACATTCTGAAATACTCGTTAAGTCAATTTGCGGTAATACTTCGACAGGAATATTGGTTGATTTGTCTTCGCCACACCCAAAAAACGTTGATAAAATAATAAACGGTATAATTATAAATCCCCCGATAATTGAAAAAACGAATTTTGATTTTTTATTATCGCGCATTATATATCCTTTCTCCGCCCCCTGAATCAAAATACGCTGAATCAAACGCAATTACTGTGCCGATTTGTCCATGTTCAAATTTTCGATGCGGGACAATAATTTACAATTACGAATATTCCGCCAGTTAATGTAATCGTACCTTAAGGTACATAATTATTCTAATGTTGTACAGCGAGGTTCGTTATCAAATTTATCTCATCAACTGCCGATCACCTGACAGGTCGGAATCCATAAAAGTTATCCACATTTTATTTCCCAAAATTCCTTATTAGCTTATATCCCTATTTAGCTTACAGAGAATTGGATTCGTTTTGTCCTTTTTAGTTATCCGCTGCAAGTTTGATGGTGATTACTAACGATGAAATATATTCTATATCGTATCCTCTAATATTTCACCATCATTACAACTCCTCTTAAACAGCTATTTCTATAGAAAGCGAACCCTTAATGATTAAGTGTAAATTTATACAATAACTGATTCGAATTAATTAAGTTGCCATTGGCTTATAATCGTGCCATAATTAATACTATCAATGAATTGTTTTAATCCACCCAATGGGCGAGATGCGAATTTTCATCTCGCTCTAAACGAGAAAGGTGGTAATGCGAATGATGATTACGAAAACTCTTAGAATCATCGGCTTATTTATGCTAATGTTGTTTGCTGCGAATTGTTCAGATGATTGTGGTACTTGCCCGGAACCCGGGGTTGCACCGGGTGTCGTTGAGACCTACCCGCTTGAAAGCGATATTGATATTCCGACAGATACTGTCTTGACCGTTACCTTCGATAAAACGATGGATCCTGCAAGTATCTCTGCCGGATCGTTTACTCTTGAAGGTCCGCGCGGTTTGGTGAACGCAACTGTGTCATTCGACGGCGATTCAACGGCGACGCTCACTCCCCTCGAACGGCTGGCTGGACACTCGATTTATACCGCTCGCGTCGATCCCGGTGTAAGAGCTGTAGACGGTGTGCAGATGGGCGTACCCTATGCCTGGTCATTCACAACCGGCACCACGCCGCTATTGATTTACCCCGATATCGAATTCACGGTTCGTGACGTTGACGGCGACGGAATCGGGGATGAATTATTAGGTGGAGGCCCCCCGGGACGGTTACTCCAAACCGGAGAAAACGGCCTGCTTACAGATCGAGCCGTTATTGAATTTCCCTTGGATGAGATCGTTCACGACGAAGTATTAGATGCTATTGGGTTAATAATTATTTCAGAATCTACCACACAGTATGATTCTGCCTATTTTGAGTTCTGGGGATTTGCCGGCGACGGAATCGCTAATATATCGGATTGGGATTATGGCTCGCTCATATATTCGCGACATGTGGAAGATGTTGACTCCGGAATGACGATAATGATCCCAATGACAGAATTTATAAATGCGGCACTTGATAGCAGCGCTACCCATATCGGTTTGCGAATCGAGGCGACGGGAGTTCAAAAAATTGGAATCGCGACTTCCGGCCCCTTAAACGGAGATGACAAAGCCAAAATTATTTTGCACTATTGAGTTGGTTGCAATTAAGCCAGGGTGCCCCAAGTCTTCAGACTTGGGAAAAGATAACTAGCATAAATCATCTATCGCCACGATCGGGGGCCCATCCGAAAAAAGCGTAGCGTTTTCGGATGGGTTCCCGCATACAGCATTTACAATTATCCCACACAATCCCCACTATTTCAGAATTCATCCGCATATGTAAGATGATTATCAATCCATTAGAGCAAAATATACTTGTATGGGCTCGCCGCGACGAGCCCGAATCGCCAGTCTATATTTTTCGCAAGAGGCAGGAACGCCGCGCGACAGCCGAAAACAGGCTTTTGCCTGTCGTAATCACCATCGGTTTGATATGACCCAAAACGTTAATCTGAGGAAACAAACCCATTTTTACCGCGCAGGTGTGGACACCTGCACGGCACCAAATACTATTAACATGAAGTGGATACACCGCGCGACAGCTGAAAACAGGC